>NZ_VIRS01000033.1 GCF_006912135.1 Cryptosporangium phraense
CGCAGTGCCGGCGGACGCAGTGCCGGCGGACGCAGTGCCGGCGGACGCAGTGCCGGCGGACGCATCTGCGGGCGCGGCGCCGGCAGCAGACGCAGGCGCGGCGGCAGAGGGCTCGGCGCCGGCGAAGGCGGCGGGCACCAAAGCGACCGGCGCGAAGACCACCGCGGCGAAGACCACCGGCGCCCGCACCACCCGGGCGAAGGCCACCGGCACTGCCGGGGCCGGCACCGGCGCGGCCCGCACCACCGGCGCCCGGACCACCGGTACGCGCGCCACCGGCGCAAAGGCGGCCGGCGCGAAGGCGGCCGGCGCCAAGGCGACCGGGGCGAAGGCGGCGCCGCGGGCCGCGGCGAAGTCGGCCGCGGCCAAGGCCACCACCGCGAAGGCCGCCGCGGCCAAGGCCGCCGACAAGCTCGAATCCGCCGTCGCCTCCGAGAAGGCCACGGCCGACAAGGCTGCTCCGGCGAAGACCGGGGCCTCGAAGACGACCGGAGCCAAGACCGGCCCCGCACGCAGCGGCTCCGGCGGCGGCAAGGGCCCGACCGGCCGCGGCCCGGCCAAGGGCACCGGCGGCGGCAAGGGCGGAGGCGGCGGACGCGGCCGCCAGCCGGTCAAGGTCGTCAAGGCCGGCCTGCCTTGGGGAAACATCGTGCTGGGCGGCATCGTCGCGATCGTCGCGCTCAGCATCATCGGCTACGGCGTCTGGTACTCCTGGGACGCCAGCAAGCCCTTCGGCGAGCGCCGCTCACAGCAGATCGACGGCATGGTGAACTACCGCGCCAAGGACGTGAAGTGGCTCACCCGCAACCACGTCACCGGCACCGTGAAGTACCAGACCAGCCCGCCGGTCGGCGGCAACCACAACGGCACCTGGGAGAACTGCAACGGCGACGTCTACGCCAAGCAGATCCCGAACGAGCATGCCGTGCACAGCCTCGAACACGGCGCGGTCTGGGTCACGTACAACCCGAACCTGCCCGCCGCGCAGGTCGAGGAGCTGGCCAAGAAGGTCAAGGGCAAGGACTACATGCTGATGAGCCCGTACCCCGGGCTCGACAAGCCGATCTCGCTGCAGGCCTGGGGCTTCCAGCTCAAGGTCGACAACGCGAGCGACAAGCGGATCGACCAGTTCATCAACCAGTTCCGGCTCAACGCCAGCGTGGAGTCCGGGGCCGTCTGCTCGAACGGCGTTACGGTGACCGGTACGACGCCGCAGGAACAGGGCGACGCCGACATGCAGACCGGCGGCAGCTGACCGTCCAGAGGGAGAGCAGTGGCGCAGCGACGGGGTTTCGCCGACGCGAGGCGTCGGCTGGACGAACTCGGCGCCGCGGACGACGCCGAGGCCGAGTCGGCTGAGCCCGAGACGAACGACGATCCGGACGTGGAGGAGCGCACCGCGCTCCTCCACGATGCGGACGACGACGTCCCAGATCCGTCGGACCGCGGGCCGACGGACGAGGCGGATCGCGGACCGGAGGCGGAGGATCTCGAGTCGGCGGAGGTGCCGCGGCGGCGAGCCGGCCGGAAGACGCGCATCTTCCGAGCCGTCATGGCCGCGATCCTGGTCCTGGCGGTGGGCTTCGGAATCGGCGTCTGGGTAGGCACCCCGCACCGCCCGGCCGACGACTCAGCCGACGCCGGCTTCACCCGCGACATGATGACCCACCACGCCCAGGCCGTCACGATGGCGTCCCTGGAGTACCGAGTCACCGACGACGCCCCCCTACGCCAGATCGCCGTCGACATCACGCTCACCCAGCAGGCTCAGATCGGCATCATGATCGCCTGGCTACGGAACTGGGACCTCAACCCCACCAGCACCCAACCCCAGATGGCCTGGATGCCCGACGGAGGCCGAGCCCTCATCGTCGACGGCCGCATGCCCGGCATGGCCACCGACGCCCAGCTCGAACAGCTCCAGACGTCGACCGGCACCGCCCGCGACCTGCTGTTCATCAAGCTGATGATCGCGCACCACCTGGGCGGTATCCACATGGCCGACGCGGCGCTGAACCAAGCCAAGGACGACCAGGTGCTGTACCTGGCCCATCAGATCAAGGATTCGCAGCAGTCCGAGATCGAGGCGCTGCAACAGGAACAGAAGAGGCTGACCGGCCAAAAATGACCGCCGACCCACCGCCACCAGCCTCCGGGTCGACCCCAGACCCGGACGTCGCCCCTCCACGGCCGCCGATCCCTGTGCCGGATGGAGCCGATCGGCCGGCCCCCGCGAGCCCCACCCACGACGAGCCGACAGACCCGGGCCCCGAAAGCGACAGCGAACCCACCAACAGCGGCGCAGCGTCCCCCGACGCCGCAGGCGAGAGCCCAGCGCCCGTGAGCGCAGCGTCCCCCGAGCGAGCCGTCGGCGAGGGCACACCTGACCGGACTACCGCGGCCGAGAGCGACCCGGGAACGAGCGCCGCCGGCCGGAGCGTGCCTACCGATGGCGTCGCGGGCACAGAAACCGCAGACGAGGACGCGGTCAGCGACAACGCGGCCGGCGGCAGCAGCCCAGCGGATACGAGCAGCCCAGAGCTTCCGGCGCCGCCCGCCTTCCTCTCGACCTCGGGCTCAGCTGACGAACCCGACGACGAGAGCCCGAGCTTCCCACCCGCCGGGCCGTTCCCTCCGCGCACGACCCAGCCATCGGTCACCGGCTTCGCCCCGCCGGGCGACCAGCCGCCCGCCAGCCAGCCACTCGGCAGCCCACCGCCCGGCAGCCCACCGCTCGGATTCACGGCTCCAGGAGGCCAGACACCTGGATCCTCCGCCCCGGCCGGCCCAGCGCCTGGATACTTCCCACCAGAAATCCCGCCGCCGCACCACTCCCCAACAGGCGACCCCGCGGCCGGATACTCCACCCCGGGCGGCCCGGTGGCCGGGTACCCCACCCCCGGCGGCCCGGCCTCCGGATACCCCGCTCCCGGCGGCCCGGCGTCCGAGTACTCCCCTGGACTGACGGCCGGGTACTCCGCCCCCAGCGGCCCAACAAGCGGCTTCCCCGGCCCGGGGTTCCCCCCACCACCTGGAACCCCCGGCTACGCCACCCCCCAAGCCGCCTTCGGCGGGAGCCCCACCCCACCCCCGGGCTTCCCAGCGGCCAACACCCCCAGCTACTACCCGACGGGCTACCCCCAGCCCGCCCCACCCCGCACCCACGGCAAGCTCATCGCCGGGATCGTCATCGGCATCGTCGTCGTGCTCCTGCTCTGTGGCGGCGCCGTCACCGCCGCCCTGCTGCTGTTCAGCAACGAGACCTCCGTCGACAGCGACACCACCAACGCCAACGCCACCATCGACGGCGTCGTCGACTACCGCACGACCCGCCCCGACATCCTCACCCGCCAGCACGTCTCCGTGACCCCGACGTACTCGGTCCGTCCCCCGGTCGGCGGCAACCACGACGCCACCTGGCAGAACTGCGAGGGCGACGTCTACGCGAACCCGATCGGCGACGCCCATGCCGTCCACAGCCTCGAACACGGCGCGGTGTGGATCACCTACCGTCCCGACCTGCCGGCCGACCAGCTCGAGTCCCTCAAGAGCAAGGTCACCGGCCGCGAGTACACGATGCTCAGCCCCTACCCCACGCTCGATCAGCCGATCTCCCTGCAAGCCTGGGGCTACCAGCTCAAAGTCGACTCCGCCGACGACGAGCGCATCGACCAATTCTTGAACAAATACCGCATGACGGCCTCCATCGAACCCGGCGCCCCCTGCAGCAACGGCACGACCGCCAGCGGCTGACGGCCGATGCACAACCCGCTCGGGACGGCTGCTAAGGTTGAGCCGTTCCTGAGCCCCCGTAGCTCAGGGGATAGAGCACCGCCCTCCGGAGGCGGGGGCGCAGGTTCGAATCCTGCCGGGGGCACTCACTGCAAGAGAAACGTCCTGCGAGGACGTCGTGCGCTGCGGTAACACGGAAAACGTGCCCGTCGCCTGCTGAATTCAGAACCGCGGTTCGACCAGGGCGGGCAGCGTCGCGCTACCGCGCTTCCGGGAACAGGTCGGCTACTCCACCGTCCCGCGGAACCGGCACGTCACCTTCGGTTGCGGCGCCATTCGCCCATGGGCTGTGCCGAACTCCGACGGATAGAGTCGAATCATGTCCGGCGTGACGATGGTGGCATTCATTCGCGTTCCGACCGAGCAGGCGAACAGCCTGACACGGTACGAGGACCTCGTGCTGGGTCTGCTCCCTAGTCATGGCGCGCTGGTCGAGCGGCGGGAGAAGTCGCCCGACGGCGCAATGGAGGCGCACCTGCTCAGTTTCCCCTCCCGGGAGGCGATCGACGCCCTCGACGCGGACCCCCGCCGGGCCGAGGCTCGCCAAGGCATCGACGGCTCGGTGGTAGAGGCCCTGCGGTTCCTGGTGGAGCCGGAGGACGGCCCCGAGGACATCGTGCTGTGGCGCTTCCTCACCGAGGAGTGGTTCAGCATCCTGTTGGAGAGCGGGCAGGACCTCGCCGACGTCGATCTCCTCCTGCTCGGAGACGTTCTGCTCGACGTCGATCGATATGTGGCCGCGGCGCGGCGGCTGGCCGCCGAGACGCTCATCGAGGCCGAGGATCTGGCTTCGCCGGAGATCACGTTCTACGCCGGCCAGCAGTGGGTGCTGCGGTTCGCTGAGGGTGCTCCGTCCTCGGAAGGCGTGCTCGTCGTGTTCGAGGGGCGCGAACCAGAGCGCCTGGAAGAACTGGACGCCGACGAGGTGTGAGCCGCTGGATGTGCCAGCTGTCCGGTCGGCCCAGTGCGATCACTGCGAACCCTCGCGAGGAAGCCCTGCGGCGGCGGCCTACCAGGCGTCCGCCGGGCGCCGGTCCCCCGGCGACAACCGTCAGACCCGCGCGTAAGCGCGGACCGGAAACGTGCCGAATCCCTCCACCGCCGGCGGCGCCGCGGAGAAGAACGCCCCCGACTCCGGCACCGACCCGAGGTTGGTCAGGTGCTCCACGACATGTACTCCGGCCCCCAGCAGAATGCTGTGCGCCGGACGCTCCCCTCCGGACTCCACGTCGTCGATGTTCACCGAGTCGATTCCGACGAGAACCGCGCCGGCGTCCACGAGGAATTGCGCACCGTCCGCGCTCAGGAATGGCGCGCCCGAACCATATGACGGCAACCCGAAATGGCGGCTCCAGCCGGTATCCAGGAGTACCGCAGCGCCACGTATGTCACGGTCGGCGAAGACCGACGCTCGGATACCACGGTCGGTACACCGGAAAACCTCGGTACGCAGATCTACCAGCGTCGACAGGTCCAACCCGGCCAGATCGGCGCCGTCCGCGTAGCGGTGGAACGGTGAATCGAGGTACGTCCCGGTGTTGCCGATCATCGTGATCACGTCCATCGCGAACTCGGTGCCGGGCGCATAACGCGACCTCGACTCCTCGCGAGTCAGGTACGGCGTGATCGTGGGCGCGGGCAGGCCCGGATACGTGATCAGGCCCGCGGAAATCCGGTGACTCAGGTCGATTATCGGCATCTGTCCATCGTTTCACGCGGCCACATCAGAGCTTCGTCAACGGTGCTTACGAAAACTGTCAGCGCCGCTCAGATCGCAGTTCCGGGTGCCGACGGAAGGGTCAGGGCGCCTTTGCCGACGCCCACTCCCGATCTCGAACGCGGGGCATGAGGTCATGCGACATCACCGGAAAACACTGGCCGGAGTCATCGCGGCCACGGCCGCGCTCGCCGGAGGCGCTCTCGCGCCCGGCCCAGCCACGGCAGCCCTCGCCGCCGGCGCCTCCGCGCCCGGCCGAGCCACAGCCGCCACAACACCAACCACCCAAAAAGACACCACCTCCACGACCCTCTCCCTTCACGGCACCACCCAACTCCACGCCACATCCGAGAACGTAGACTTCGCCGCCGTCGGCGTCAGCTGGCGCCACGATCCGCAGCTCACCGACGTCCACATCAAGGTGCGCGTCAAGAAAAAGAATCACTGGTCGAAGTGGACGACCACCGAGTTCCACGGCCGCGCGAAGCGCGCCGGGCGCGCCGGACCGGGACTGATCTGGACCGGCGACGCGACCGCCGTCGAAACCGTCCTGACCAGCCCGAACAACCGACTGCCGACCGACGTGACGGCCGACCTGATCAACCCGGGCACGACGACCGCCCTCTTCCCGAAGATGGCCAGGCAACCGGCCAGCCTCGGCAACGGCGTCGTCCGGATCTTCGGCCGCGCCGCCTGGGGCGCCAGCCCGGCCTACCTCCGGACGACGCCGCGCTACGCGCCGCGGGTCCGCGCGGTCGTCGTGCACCACACCGCAACCACCAACAACTACGACGCCGACGACGTCCCGCGCATCCTGCGGTCGATCTACTACTACATGTCGGTCACCGAGCGTTACGGCGATATCGGCTACAACGCGCTGATCGACAAGTACGGCCGGATCTGGGAGGGCCGGGCCGGTGGGCTCGACCGGCCCACGATCGGCATGCACGCCGGGGGCTTCAACACCGGCACCGCGGGCGTCGCGCTGATCGGCGACTACGACCACACGCCGGTGTCGGCCGCCGCCCGCGAGGCCCTGGCCCGCTTCGCGGCGTACAAGCTCGGCACCAGCGGGACCGACCCGCGGGCGACCCAGACGCTCGACGTCGGACCGTCCACCCGCTACCGGCAGCGCACCGCGGTCCGGGTGCCGGCGATCGTGCCGCACCAGGCCACGAGCACCACCGCGTGTCCCGGGGAGAGGCTCGACGTGCTGCCCGCCGTGCGGGCCCGCGCCGACGCTCTCGTCGACCAGTACCACCTCGGAGGCGCGTAGCGTCCGCATGATGGAGCCGCGGATCACCGGACCGGAACAGACGCTGCCGTCACTGCTGCCGGTGACCGACCTCGCGGTCACGAGCGTGACCGCGGCCGCGACGGCCGCGAGACCTGCTCGCGGCCCGCGGCGGGCCGCGGGCCGGGGTCACCGTCGACCGCGCCGCGGTCGCGACCGCGTTCACCAGCGAGCGCCACCTGCGCCGCGACGGCGAGGCGTTCGAGAGCTTCGCGCCGTTGTCCGGGTTCTTCCGCACGCGGGACGGATGGGTCCGCACGCACGCGAACTACCCGCATCACGCGGAGCGGCTCCTCGCCGTGCTCGGGCTCCGGCCCGGCGCCGACCGCGCCGCCGTCGCCGGCCGCCTCGCCACCCGGTCCTCCCTCTCCTTCGAGGCGGACGCCACGACCGCCGGCGCTCTCGCCGTAGCCATGCGGACGCCCGACGAGTGGGCAGCCTCGGACGCGGGCCGAGCCGTGGCCGGGGAGCCCCTCGTGCGGGTGACCGACTCGGGCGAGGCGCGCCGCCCGCTGCGGGTGTTGCCCGAGCCGGGCGCCGGACCCGCGGCCGGGCTGCGGGTGCTCGACCTGACCAGGGTGATCGCCGGCCCGGTGGCCACCCGCACCCTGGCCTACCTGGGTGCCGACGTCCTCCGCGTCGACCCGCCCGGCCTGCCCGAGCTCGTCCCCCAGCACCTCGACACCGGCCTCGGCAAACGCTCGACGCTGCTCGACCTCACCGACCGGGCCGACCGCGCCCGGTTCGACACGCTCCTGGCCGACGCCGACGTGCTGGTCACCGGCTACCGGTCCGACGCGATGCACGCCCTGGGCCTGGACGCCGGAACCGTCCGCGCCACCCACCCCGATCTCGTCGTCGCGAGCCTCACCGCCTGGGGCGACTCCGGGCCCTGGCGCGGCCGCCGGGGCTTCGACAGCCTGGTCCAGGTCGCGACCGGCGTCGCGGTGGTCACCGGCTCGGCCGACGATCCGGGCGTACTACCGGCCCAGGCCCTCGACCACGCCACCGGTTACCTCCTCGCGGCCGCGATTCTCGAGGCCCTGACCCGACGAGCCTCGGGTGGCGGAGGCAGCGCGATCGCCGCCTCCCTGGCCCGGACGGCGTCCTGGCTGCTGTCCCGGCCCCGCCCGGCCTCGGGCGGCCGGACGCCCGACCCCGGCCCCTGGCTCGCGGACCTGCCCAGCCCCTACGGCACGATCCGCCACGCCGTGCCGCCCTTCCGCCTCGACGCGCAGCCCCATGATTGGGTGTCGGGGCCGGTCGGATGGGGTACGAGCCCGCCGCGCTGGCTCTGAAATTTCCGCCTCCGCGCGGTAGCGTGAGGCCCGTTCGTCGATCGCTGAGGGGACTGCCGAACCATGACCGACGGACTCTTCCGCCTCGATGAGGTGGTCGGTGCCGACCTCGCGGCGGTGGACTGGTCGGCGACGCCTCTCGGGCCCCCGGAAAGCTGGCCGCAGAGCCTGCGCACCGCGGTCAGCATCCTGCTCCCGTCCCGCTTTCCGATGTGGATGGCCTGGGGCCCGGAGCTGACGTTCTTCTGCAACGACGCCTACCGGCGGGACACACTCGGCCGGAAGTACCCGTGGGCGCTGGGCCGCCCGGCCCACGAGGTGTGGGCGGAGATCTGGGGCGACATCGGGCCGCGGATCGAGACCGTCCTCACCACCGGCCGGGCGACCTGGGACGAGGCCCTGCTGCTGTTCCTGGAGCGGTCCGGCTTCAGCGAGGAGACGTACCACACGTTCTCCTACAGCCCGCTCCGCGACGATGCCGGGACGACGGTCGGCATGCTGTGCGTGGTCAGCGAAGACACCGAGCGTGTCATCGGCGCCCGGCGGATGGCCACGCTGCGCGACCTGGGCTCCGACCCGAGCGTCATTCGCACCCAGCACGAGACGCTGACGTTCTCCAGCCAGCAGCTCCGCGGCAACCTGCGCGACCTGCCGTTCAGCGCGATCTACCTGTTCACCGACGACGGCCGGGCCGAGCTGGCGGCCACGTCCGGCATCGAGCCCGGGCATCCGCTGCTCCGGCTCGACGGGCCGGGCGAGACCTGGCCCGCGGCCGCCCTGGCGCGTCAGGAGTCGGTGCTCGTCGAACTGGACGGCCCCGATCTGCCGACCGGCGACTGGCCGGCACCACCCACCCAGGCGCTGCTGGTGCCGCTCCTGCAGCAGGGCGACGCCCCGCACGGTTTCCTGGTCGCCGGCCTCAACCGCTACCGCCCGTTCGACGACGCCTACCGCGGTTTCATCGAGCTGACCGCGACGCACATCGCCGCCGGTCTGGCCAGCGCGCGCAGCTACCAGGCCCAGCAGCAGCGGGCCGAGGAACTGGCCGAGCTCGACCGGGCCAAGACCGCGTTCTTCTCCAACATCAGCCACGAGTTCCGCACGCCGCTGACGCTGATCGCCGGCCCGGTGCACGAGCTGCGCAACCGGCTGCCGAGCGACGACCAGCGGTCGCACGACGACCTGGAGATGATCCACCGCAACAGCCTGCGGCTGACCCGGCTGGTCAACACGCTGCTGGACTTCTCCCGGATCGAGGCCGGCCGGATGGAGGCCCGCTACGAGCCGGTCGACCTGTCCCGGTTCACGGCCGAGCTCGCCAGCGTCTTCCGGGCCGCGATCGAGCGGGCCGGGCTGGTGCTCGACGTCGACTGCCCGCCGCTCGACCAGCCCGTCCACGTCGACCGGGGCATGTGGGAGAAGGTCGTCCTCAACCTGCTGAGCAACGCGCTGAAGTTCTCGTTCGACGGCACGATCGGGGTGTCGGTCGGGCAGGACGCGAAGTCCGCGCTGGTGAAGATCACCGACACCGGGATCGGCGTGCCCGCGTCGGAGATCCCGCGGCTGTTCGAGCGCTTCCACCGCATCCCGACCGCCCGGGCCCGCTCCAACGAGGGCAGCGGCATCGGCCTGGCGCTGGTGCAGGAGCTGGTCGCTCTGCACGGCGGGTCGATCGAGGCCGAGAGCGAGCCGGGCGTCGGCACCACGTTCACGATCCGGCTGTTCTTCGGCACCGCGCACCTGCCCGCCGACCAGATCGCCCGGTCGACCGAGACCGACCACCCGACCGAGGGCGCCGAGCCGTTCGTCCTCGAGGCGCTGCGCTGGTTGCCGGGGTCGAGCCTGGGCGACGCCCCGGTCGTCACCGTCTCGGCCGACGCCCCCGCGGCCCGGATCCTGGTCGCCGACGACAACGCCGACATGCGCGACTACGTTCAGCGCCTGCTGAGCAGCCGCTACGACGTCACCGCGGTGAACGACGGCGTGGCCGCGCTGGCCGCGGCCCGGGCGACCACCCCCGACCTGGTCGTCAGCGACGTGATGATGCCCGGTCTCGACGGGTTGGCCCTGGTCAACGCGTTGCGCAACGATCCCCGCACGGCCGGCATCCCGATCGTCCTGCTGTCGGCCCGGGCCGGTCAGGAGGCCGCGGTCGAGGGGCTCTCCGCGGGCGCCGACGACTACCTGGTCAAGCCGTTCGCGGCTCAGGAATTACTGGCTCGGGTGCGGACGAACGTCGATCTGGCCCGGCTGCGCAACCACCACGCCCAGTGGCGGACCGCGCTGATCCAGTCGTTGCAGGAAGGCTTCTTCGTCACCGACGCCGAGGGGTCGGTCGTCGAGATCAACGCGGCGTTCACCGAGATCCTCGGCTACCCGGCGGACGGGCTGCCGTACCCGGCGCCGCAGCCGTGGTGGCCGGACCCGGAGGCCGATCCGTCCGCGCACGCGCTGGTGATGGAGGCGTTCCAGCGGGTCCTGGACGGGCCCAACGGCGACATGGTCGTGCCGCTGCAGAACCGGTCGGGGCACCGGCTGTGGGCCGCGGTGTCGATCAGCTCGGTCGACGACGACCAGGGCCGCCGGATGACCGTCGGCACGATCCGGGACGTCACCGCCGAGCGGTACGCGGCCCAGCGCGACACCGCGCTCAACGCGATCAACGCCCGGCTGGCCGTCGCCCGGACGGTTCCCGAGGTGCTGGAGGCCGGCGTCGAGCAGCTCGGCCGTCAGTGGCGCGCGTCCGCCGTCGTCGACGGTTCCGGTCCGGACGGGTTGCCGTCGTCGATCAGCGTCGAGGGGAACGTCGTACGGACGAAGATCGACGGGCCCAGCGGGCCGGTCGGGATCCGGCTGGACCTCGGCCCGGGCCGCGGGTTCGGGACCGAGGACCAGACGCTGCTGTTGCTGCTGTGCGGGTCGCTGGCGCAGGCGCTGCACCGGGCCTACGCGTTCGACCAGGAGCGGAACGTCGCGGTCACGCTGCAGCGATCGATCCTCGGGCCGGCCGTGCTGCCCGACGGCTTCGCGGTCCGCTACCAGCCGGCCGGCCGGCCGCTGGAGGTCGGTGGCGACTGGTACGACGCGGTCGAGCTGCCCGACGGACGGATCGGCATCATGGTCGGCGACTGCGTCGGCCGGGGGCTGTCCGCGGCGACGGTGATGGGCCAGCTCCGCAGCGCCGGCCGGGCCCTGCTGCTCGAGGCGGCCGGACCCGCGGCCGTGCTGAGCGCGCTCGACCGGTTCGCCGCGATGCTGCCCGGCGCGGCCTGCACGACCGCGTTCTGCGGCATCGTCGACCCGGCCAGCGGCCGGCTCGTCTACAGCAGCGCCGGTCACCCGCCGGGCATCGTCTGTCATCCGGACGGTCGCACCGAGCTGCTCGAGGAGGGTCGCGGGACGCCGCTGGGCCTGTACCGGACCTGCACGCGCACCGACGCGGAGTTCTTCCTGGACGCCCGGACGAACGTGCTGCTGTATACCGACGGGCTGGTGGAGCGTCGTCGCGCCTCGATCGACGCCGGGATCGACCAGGTGGCCGCGGTCCTGCGTGACCACGCGTCGCTGCCGATCGAGGAGCTGGCGGACCGGGTGCTGGAGCAGATGGGCGCGTACGAGGACGACGTCGCGCTCCTGCTGTATCAACATCCGGCGCCGCTGGGCCTGACGTTCGAGGCCGACCCGGGCGAGCTCGCCGGCGTGCGCGGCACCCTGCGCCGCTGGCTCGGCCGCGCCGGAGTCGTGGGAGTACGCGCCCAGGCCGTGCTGGTCGCGGCCGGGGAGGCCTGCGCCAACGCGATCGAGCACGGTCATCGCCGCACCGCCGGCCGGATCCGGCTGGACGCCCGGGCCGCCGGAGATCGCCTGTACGTGACCGTCGTCGACACCGGCACCTGGCGGGACGAGCCCGCCGACCGCGGTGTCGGCCGCGGTCACGGCCTCAACCTCATCCGTGCGCTGATGAGCGAAGTCACGGTTCAATCGGGTGCCGCCGGCACCACCGTCGAAATGGCAACGAGGATCAGTTCATGACCACGCCGCTGGAGATCAGCACCGGACGCACGGCCGAGGGCCGGTGGAGGCTCACCGCGGTCGGCGAGATCGACCTCAGTAACGCCGACGGGTTCCGCACGCAGCTGGCCGCTGCGGTCCGCCCGGATGCGCGGTTGGTGGTGGATCTGACCGGGGTGGATTACCTGGACAGCGCCGCCTTGGCGGCGCTGTTCCTGCATGCGGAGCAGATCGAGGTGCACATTGCGCCGATGAACGAGTATTTGCTGAAGGTGTGTGGGTTGACGCAGTTGACCGAGGTGCACGTGGTGAGGCCGGAGTGAGCGGGGTTTTCGGCGGCTGAGCGTCGGGCGAGGGGGGCGTCGGGCTTCGTGCTTCGTGCCGTTGGGGTACGCCGTACGGCGAGGTCGGGCCTGGTGGTTGGCGAAGCCCGAGAGAATGCAGATGCTGACGGTTCGCATGGCCGATGCGCACAGATGCGCTCTTCTGCCGATGAGCGATTGTGCTGTCCAAAGCAATGGCGCGCCGTGCCGATGGAGGACATTCCCGCTAGGAGAGAGCAGAAATAGCCGCCTGCAGTTTTTCGCCTTGGCTACGGCTCCCTAGCGAGAATCACGTCTGCAAGCGTCTGCAGCCGGATGCTCGATTGGTCGCTAAGATCAAGACCCTGAAAATCAGCCAATGTCTCATTTCCCGAAACAGGAATTTGCGGGATCGTGCACGGCCCCAGGGTGACTGGCAAGAACCAATATTTGTCGCGCGGGCGCTGGCGCAGTTCCTCTATTGCGATATCGAGCTCCACATTCATATAGGTCCTTCCTCGCGCCATATAAGCGGGCGAGAAGCACGCGATGAAGAAGTCGCCGTCCTGTATAGCATCTCGCACCGCGTCTTTCCAGCGTTCGCCGACCTTAATATGGCTTCGGTCCAGCCATACCTCGACACCCTCGCTCCGGAGAAAGCGGACGATACGATCTACCTCCTCCGAGTTCTCGCGAACATAGGAGACAAAGGCCCTCGGACGCGGCACCAATCCAGGTGGAGAGCCGGCTACAAACTGAACCTTTGACCGCCCGGCGCCCGGTTCCTCAAGCTTGCCCCTCTGCGCATCAGGACCGCGTTGAGAAGACTCAGCGCTGATCGGCGGGATGGACGGAAGGTCCCTCCTCCGCCTCAGATAACCGAGTAGAAGGGCACCAAGAAGCAGGCCCCCGGCATAGGGCAGATAGTCGACCGCTGCATGGCCAACCGACTCCGCCGCCGCCAAGACCGACGGATTGAGCCGGTCGGCAAGATGTTCCAGCACCTTAGACACGACAAACGCTCCCCAACTGACGCCGGGGAAACGTCAATTCAAGGAGCATCCCCAGCAAACGGGCAGGAGAGACGATAACCAAACCAAACAAGACCAGATAACCTAAGGAACCGGTTGTCTTGCCCAGCTTCGGACATTGTGGTCCGCTGTATCGTCACACCCGCCCTCGTGGGGACTGTGGCTGCGGCCCGAGTCGCCGCCCCGCGGTGTGCAAGGGTGCGCGCGTGGGCTCAGGTCGCCAGCGAGCGCGACACTACTCGACATAAAGCTAGGGCGCAAGCGTTACCCACTTCCCCGCCGCAGTACGGTTGCTGCAATCAACAATGCGTTAGGCTTCACTTCGCGGTAGGCCAGGATCTAATCTGAGCCGAATATGCGGGACCCAGCGATATCCCTCAGCGGACTCGAGCGTTTGAGGGTCTACTGCGCGACGACCTACTCATCTGCCGCGGATCGCTGGTTCGCTGGTTCTCCTCGGTCCAGACGTGGAGCGGCCCGGAGCGCGGTGTCGCGTTCCGGGCCGGCAGCTGGGTTGTTCAGTTGCAGTAGCTGTAGTCCCAGCAGTCGTTCTTGTGGTGGCGGCGCGGCCGGCAGTCGTAATCATACGAGTTGTCGTAGCAACCGCTCATGATGTCCAGCCTCCAGAAATTATCTTGTCCCGTCCTAGACACCCCCGCACTCGATCGGCCCGGCTACGCCGGGAACGTTCGGCTGCCAACACTCACGGCGCCTCGCCCCTCGCTCGGGTCAATTCTTCCCAGACCACGTCCCGGGCCAGCGGCAGCTCGGTGAACCGCACTCCCGTCGCGTCTCGCACCGCATTCGCCAGCGCCGGGGCCACCGGGTTGAACGGGCTCTCGCTCATCGACTTGGCCCCCAACGGCCCGATCGGGTCGTGCACGTTCTCGACGAAATGCACCTCCGTTCGGGGCACATCCGCGAACGTCGGTAGGTGGTACGTCCGGAACGTCGGGTTCTCCACTCCCCCGTCCGGGCCCAGGCGCACCTTCTCGGTGAGCGTCGCGCCCAGTGCTTGGGCTATTCCGCCCTCTATCTGGCCCCGGCACTGCATCGGGTTCATCACCCGGCCCGCGTCGGCCGCGTGGACGCTGTTCAGGATCCGAATCTCGCCCGTGGACGGATCGACCGCGACCCGGAACCAGTGCGCGTTGAACGCTACCGAGCGCGGTGTGCCGCCGAAGTGACCGTCCGCCGACAAGCCGCCCACGGATGCGGCCAGATCCCTGAGGGCGATCCTCAGGCCACCGGCCACGACGACGTCCGCCTCCAGGCGGCAGGACTCGACCGGCACCTCGGCCCGGGCCGCGGCGGCGGTCAGCAGACGACCGCGCAGCGCCTGCGCGGCCGCGAGCACGGCGTTGCCGGCGACGACCGTTCCGGTGGAGCCGAAGGCTCCGGTGTCGTGGCCGACGAGATCGGTGTCGGACTGCCGGATGCGGACGTTCCCCGGGCGGGTGCTCAGGGTCTCGGCAACGAGCTGCTGGAACACCGTCGTGCTGCCGTTGCCGAACTCCGCGGTCCCGACGGCCAGGTCGTACCCACCATCCCCGGCCAGCGTGAGCTTGGCGTCGGCGTAGTGGCCGTTGGGCGGGGTGGTGGCGATCATCGCGATCGCCGCGCCTTCGCCGATGATCCAGCCCGGCATGTCCGGCCTGTCAGTCGAAGAGGCACGCAAAATCGACAGGCACTGATCGAGGCCGTAACTAGCCACAGTCAGATCAGCCTCGTGGCCCGCCGGAGTCACCAGCGGCTCACCGGCCCGGATGACGTTCTTCGCCCGCATCTCCAGGGGGTCCACACCGATCCTCCGGGCCAGCTCGTCGATCGCCGACTCGACCGCGAACAGCACCTGCCCCAGCCCGTAGCCCCGGAACGCACCGGCCGGCACCGTGTTCGTGTAGACCGCGTAGCCCTCGACCTTCTTGTTCGCGCACCGGTAGACGGCCATCGACTCGCCGCAGGCGTGGAACAGGACGCCCGGCCCGTGGTTGCCGTAGGCGCCGGTGTTCGAGACCACGCGCAGGTCGATCGCGGTGAGCGTGCCGTCGCGCCGGGCCCCGAGGCGGACGTCGATCGTGAACGGGTGCCGGGTCGTCGCGGCCTCGAACTGTTCCGTCCGGGTGTACTCGTACTTGACCGGCCGGCCGGTCGTCAGGACGGCCAGCGCGACCAGGTCCTCGGCCAGCGTCTCCTGCTTCCCTCCGAAGCCGCCGCCGACCCGGCCGGTGAGCACCCGGACCCGCGACAGCGGCAGGTCGAACAGCGCGCACAGCGCCCGCCGGGTGAGGAACGGCACCTGGCTGCTGGTGCGGACGATCAGCCGCCCGTCGTCGTCGAGCCAGGCCAGCGAGCCGTGCGTCTCCAGGCTCGCGTGCTGGACGCGCTGGGTGCGGAACGTCGCCGTGTACACCTCGTCGGCCTCGGCCAGCCCGGACGCGACGTCGCCGATCTCGCCGTGGACCTCACCGGCGACGTTGGCCTCGGCGCGGGCGATCCCGTCGCCGGTGCCCTTGTCGGGGTGCAGGACCGGCGCCCCGGGCGCCATCGCCGCCGACGGGTCGAACACCGACGGCAGCACCTCGTACTCGACGACGATCCGGCGGCACGCCTCCTCGGCCGCCGCTTCCGACTCCGCCACCACGGCGGCGACCCGCTGCCCGACGAACCGGACGACGTCGTCCAGCACCCTGGTGTCGCTCGGATCGTCCTGGACCCGCTCGTGGCGCCCGGTCGAGAACCGCTTCGCCGGAGCGTCCGCATGGGTGAGGACCGCGTGCACCCCGGGGACCTCGGAAGCGTCGGACGCGTCGATCCGCAGGATCCGCGCGTGGGCGTGCGGGGAGCGCAGCACCTTCAGGTGCAGCAGGCCGGGGACGTCGACGTCGAACGTGTACCGGGCGGTGCCGGTGACGATCGCCGGACCGGCCGGAGCGGGGGCGTTGCCACCCACCGTGGCCTCCTCGACGTGCGAGACCCCACGGACCGCGTCCTCGATCGCCCGGTAGCCGGTGCATCGGCAGAGGTTGCCCTTGAAGGCCCGTGGGAGATCCTCGCGCTGGGCGTCGGTCAGGGCCGCGCTCGTCATCAGGAAGCCCGCGGTGCAGAAGCCGCACTGGAAGCCCTGAGCGTCGAGGAACTGCTGCTGCACCGGGTGGTCCAGGCCCTCGATCGTCGTGACGTTCCGGGCCCGGGCGGCCGGATAGATGCAGCTGTGCACCGGCACCCCGTCGACGTGGACCGTGCACGCACCGCAGTCCCCCGCGTCACAGCCCTTCTTGACGCCGAAGTGGCCGAGGTCGCGCAGGTGGGTGCGCAGGCACTGGCCCGGGCGGGGGGTCTCGTCGTACTGCCGTCCGTCGACGATCATCGGAGCTCGTCCACGATCTGCTCGGCGAACAGGTGCGTCAGGTGGCGACGCCAGGCCGGCCGCCCGTGGACGTCGTCCAGCCAGAGGTCGTCCGGGATCGCGGCGCGGACCTCGTCGGCGCTGGGCAGGTGCGCGAAGCGCAGCTGGACCGGGCGGGTCGTGGACGCGGTGATCGTCAGGATCAAGGCTTCTGAATCGATCCGGCCGACGACGAGCGCGGCCGAGCGCCCGAGCGGGTGCAGGGAGCCCTGCCGGAACGCGGTCCGGCCGCTCAGCGCGGCCGACGGGAGGAAGACCGACCGCAGGAATTCGCCGTCGCGCAGGTCAGTGGTGCCGTCGCCGGTCACGAAATCGGTCACGGCGACCCGCCGACGACCCCCGTCCGGAGCCTCGAGCGTGCACCAGCCGTCCAACGCGGCGGTCAGCGACGTCATCGGACCGGCCGGCAGCGCGGCGCAGATGTTGCCGCCGACCGTGGCCACGTTCTGCACCTTGAAGCTGGCCAGGAACGCGTCGCAGCACTGCTGGAACAGGACCGGCCCGGCAAACCGACTCAGCTCGGCGATCGTGCAGGTCGCGGCGATCTCCAGGCCGTCCGGACCCGACGTCAGCGCCGGCCAGCCGAACGCCGTCAGGTCGCGGAGCCGGCGCAGGTGCGGCTGCGGCTCCGAGAACAGGTAGGTCCCGCCGGCCAGCCAGCCGTCGCCGGGGCGCCACGCGCCGGCCTCGGCGGCCGGCGTCACCTGTTCGATCGTGTTGAGGTCCACGAGCACACCTTTTCCCGTGTCAAACCCGCCTGCTACTGGCGTTCCCTCCAAACCCCGACGTGAAAGCGCAGGTCACACTGGCCGATCCCACAGTTTTGGCTCCCGGTTGCCGATTGATTCCTCGGCGTTCGACCGAGCGCCCGACGACGTCGTGCACAGAGGGAGGCGGGCCGGATGCCGACCGTCCGTCACGCTCTGCGCGAGCTGATCGAGCCCGCCGGGCTGGCCGTCCTGATCAGCGTCGTCAACGCGCTCGGCTGGTACGGCGGCCACTCGACGCCGGTGCTGCTGGCGGTCACCGCCCCGGTGCTGCTGATGAGCACCACCAGCGTGCAACTCCTGCTCTCCGGGGGCGACCTGACCCGCCGGATCCCGCTCCGGATGTTCCTCCACCTGGTCGTCTGCTTCACCCCGGCGGCGTTCGTCACCGGCTGGGGCCCGGTGATGATGATCGGAGTGGTCGTCGCGGCCGCGCTGCACATGCGCTGGAGCGGCGCGGGCGTCTGGCGGATCGCGGTCGTCTACGCGTTCCTGGTCGCCGGGCTGGGGCTCGGCGCGCTCGCGTCCGGGCTGGTCACCGACTACTTCGGCCGGCCCAACTCGTTCGTGCTGTGCGGGCTGATGCTGCTGGTCAACGTCCTCGTGCTGCGCAGCTACGGAGAGGTGCTCGAACACCTGGAGCACGCCGAGGCCGAGATGGTCGCGTCCCGGGCGGCGGCCCGGCGCAGCGAGAGCTGGTTCCGCGCGATCGTCCAGAACACCAGCGACGTCATCAGCGTCATCGACTCGGCCCGGCTGGTCACGTACGTCTCCGAGGCGGTCGAACAGCAGCTCGGGCACCGTCCGGCGGACATCCTCGGCGGGCCGGCCGACGCGATCGTCGACCCGGCCGACCGGGCGGCCTTCGCCGCGTTCCTGGACGAGGTGGTCCGCCTCCCGGTCGGCGACCACCGCGCCGAGCTGCGGCTCTGGTACGCCGACGGCACCCAGCGGTGGCACGAGGCCACCGCCCACGACCTGCTCGACGACTCGGAGATCGCGGGCATCGTCCTGCACTACCGGGACGTCCACGAGCGGCGCGCGTACCACGACCTGCTGGCGTTCGACGCGTCCCACGACTCGTTGACCGGGCTGGCGAACCGGGCCGAGCTGAACCGGGCGTTGGACGAGGCGCTGCTGCTGCGGGCCGCGTCCAAGGCGGCCGCCGCCGGCGAGCCGGTGCCCGCGGTCGCCGTCCTCCTCATCGATCTGGACGGGTTCAAGCCGGTCAACGACACCTACGGCCACGAGGTCGGGGACGCGCTGCTGGTGTCCGTGGCCCGGCTGCTCGAGCGGAACGTGCTCGGCGTCGACACGGTCGCCCGGCTCGGCGGCGACGAGTTCGTCGTCCTGCTGAGCGGGATCGCCGACGAGCAGGGGGCGATCGCGGTCGCCGAGCGGGTGCTCGGGCTGCTGCGGGCGCCGCTGCGCCTGCCGTCGGCCGAGGTACGCATCGGCGCGAGCATCGGGATCGCGCTGGCGTCCGAGGAGACCCTGCACGGCGTCGAGCTGCTCCGGCTGGCCGACCACGCCATGTACCAGGCCAAACGTCAAGGGCGCCACCGCTGGGTCTGCCACCGGCCGGGCGGCGAGTACGTCGAGGAGCCGTCGGAGGCGGACATCGCGGCGTCGAACGCGGCCGCGCTCGAACGGGACCTCCGGGTGGCGCTGACGACCGGCCGCGGCCTGTCGGTCGTCTACCAGCCGATCGTCCTGCTCGAGGACCGGTCGCTGTGGGGGTTCGAGGCGCTGGTGCGCTGGACGCACCCGACCCGCGGCCCGATGTCGCCGGCCGAGTTCGTCCCGGTCGCCGAGCGGACCGGCGTCATCCACGAGCTCGGGCGCTGGGTCCTCGACACGGCCTGCCGTCAGGTCGCGCTCTGGCAGCAGTGGGTGCCCGAGGACCAGCGGCTCTCGCTCTCGGTCAACCTCTCGGCCCGCGACCTCGACCAACCCGGCATCACCGACGTCGTCCTGCAGACGATGACCGCGGCCGGGCTGGACGCGGAGAACCTGGTGATCGAGGTGACCGAGAGCGCGCTCGTCGACCCGGAGCTGGCGATCCCGGCGCTCGGCCGGCTGAGCGCGGCCGGGATCCGGATCGCGATCGACGACTTCGGCACCGGTTACTCGTCGCTGCAGTACCTCACCCAGATGCCGGTCGACATCCTGAAGCTCGACCGCTCGTTCGTCAGCCGGTTGAACGGCACCCCGCAGTACGCGGCGATCGCCGAGGCGGTCGTCCGGCTCAGCCAGACGCTGCGGTTCAGCACGGTGGCCGAGGGCGTCGAGACCGAGGCGCAGGCCGCCGAGCTGGCCGCTCTGGGCTATCGGAAGGGACAGGGCTACCTGTTCTCCAAGCCGCTCACCGCGGACGAGATTGGAGGTTTCCTCCAAGTCGAGGGGCGTGAGCTTCGTCGCGAAATTCCCTGGTAGCCCGGATGTCGGTGTACTTACGGTCTGACTGTTGTTGAAGACAGGAGGACCATGACTACCGTCAGTGTTGCTTCCCCTCGTCGTGTTCTCGCCGACGCGATCCCTGGAGGCCTGGTCCGGGATGCCGTCCTCGTCGTGGGTTCCGCGGCGTTCGTCGGGCTCTTCGCGCAGATCTCGATCCCGCTGTCGTTCACCCCGGTCCCGGTGACCGGCGGGACGTTCGCGGTCCTGCTCTCGGTCGCCGCCCTCGGGCCGGCTCGCGGTGTGCTCGGCATGCTCGTGTACCTGCTCGCCGGTATGGCCGGTGTGCCGTGGTTCTCGTCGCAGATGCACGGCTGGTCGATGCCGTCGTTCGGCTACATCGTCGGATACGTGCTGGCCGCGGCCGTCGTCGGCGCGCTGGCCAGGCGCGGTGCCGACCGCACGCCGCTGCGGGCCGTGCCGCTGATGATCGCGGGCAACCTCGCGGTGTACGCGATCGGTGTGCCGTGGCTGATGGCGTCGCTGGACGTGGGGCTGGGGCGGGCGCTCGCGCTCGGTTTCACGCCGTTCGTGATCGGTGACGCGTTGAAGATCGTGCTGGCCGCGGTGGTGCTGCCGAGCGCGTGGGCGCTGGTGCACCGCGTGGAGAAGTAACCCTGGCTGCCCGCCCCGGGGCAGCGATCGCGCGTTCCGGGGCGGGCTGTTTCTAGGATCTGTGGTTGTGACCGAGCTACTGGCTCCTGAGATCGACAGCAGCGACCCGGCGTCGTTTCCGTGGAGCGTGTTCCACGATCGCCATCCGGTTCTGATCGAGCGGATCGCTGGTGCGTTGCCCCGCCCGGCCGCCCATCACGACGCTCTCGACGCGCTGTTGGCCGAGTCCACGTCCGGGGTCGTGAGCGCGCTGGACGTCGAGTCGTTGCGTCACGAGCACTGGCCCTGGTGGCGTCCGGAGTACCGGGGCCTGCCGTGGGGCGAGACGCCGTTCCTGTGGGCCGAGAGCTACTTCTACCGGCGGGTGCTGGATGCCGTCGGGTACTTCGTGCCCGGGCTGTGGCGTGGGCTGGACCCGTTCGGGCCGATCAAGGCGGCCGAGCTGGCGGGTTCCTCGGTTTCGGAGGAGCTGGCCGCGCTCGACGACGTGGCCGCGTTGCCGGCCGACGAGCAGTGGAGCGCGCTGGTCGGCTCCGCGCTGTGGGGCAATCGGGCCGACCTCAGCTTTCAGGCCGGCCCCACGGCGTCCGAGGCCACCGGTGGGTTGATCGCCGACGACAGCGACGCGCTCCGGGGGTTGCTGCACGACCGTCCGCCGGGCGAGGTGCACGTGCTCGCCGACAATGCCGGGCGGGAGGTCCTGCCGGACCTCGTGCTGATCGAGCACCTGCTCTCCGCCGGTCTGGCGACCGCGGTGGTGCTCCACGTGAAACCGTTCCCGTACTACGTTTCGGACGCGACGCCTGCGGACGTCTGGGCCGCGGTCGCCCGGCTCCGGGACGCCGGGGGCCGTGCCGGCGAGGTCGGGGGGCGGCTCTTCGGGTTCCTGCGCACCGGCCGGCTCGGGCTCGAGGCCCACGAGTTCTTCTGCGGGCCGCTGACCTACGACGCGATGCCCAGCGGGCTGCGGGAGCAGTTCGCCGGGGCGTCGCTCACGATCTCCAAGGGCGACCTGAACTACCGGCGGCTGGTCGGCGACCGACACTGGCACGCGACGGCGCCGTTCGAGGAGCTGACCGCCCACTTCCCGGGCCCGCTGGCCGCGCTACGCACGCTGAAGTGCGACGTCGCGGTGGGGTTGACCGAGGAGACGGTCCGGAGGCTGGACGGCACCGGGAAGGCGTGGCGCACGACCGGCGAGTACGCGGTCATCCACGTCCGCGGCTAGCCGGCCGCGCCGCCGAGCCTCGTCCGCCGCGTCTGGGTGGCGGACGCTCTTCAGCTGCCGCTGTGGCAGTCGCCCCAGTTCGCGTCCCACACCGAGATTCGGAAGAACGACAGGCCTGTCGTCTGGTCGATGCCCGTGGTGATGGTCCCCGACGGATCGACGTCGTCGTGAGTGTCGGAGTCGCCACCCCTCTGGGCCACCACTACCCAGCCGTCGGTTCCCCAGCCCGCCCAGGTGATGCGGTCCGCGCGGAACGCTGCGTTCGTGTTCCACGTGACCTTGCTGACGACGTGCGTCGTGGAGTCGTAGGTGATGTCGCTCGCGGTGTAATGGTTGTCGTTCGACCGGCAGGTGACGTGAACGGTGACCGGAACACCGTCAGCCGCGGCCGCCGGGGTCGACGCGACCGCGAGAAGCGCGACGATCGGTAAGAGGAAAGAGAAAGCCCGTCGCCACATCGTTCGCACCCTGTTCTCCTCCGAGGCCTGACCGTCTGGAGTAGACGCTTGTAGGGAGCAACCCGTCAAGGGCGCCCGGGCATGGGGGTACAGTCGCCGGCGTGTCACGCCCTCAGATCAGCGGTCACCTTCCCCGTGGCACCGTGACCGTCACGCGACGGCTGGTGCCGGCCGATCCCAGCGTTCGGAGTGACCAGATCATCTCCCTGCAGCTGCGGAGCACCGGCGAACTCGTCCTGCACGACCTCAAGGGCGGGCGATCAGTGATGCTCTTCGTCGCTGACGACTGCAACACGTGGGAGAACTTCTACTCCGTTCCCGCGGACCAGGTTCGCCGGCTCGGCGACGACCCGGCGAGCGCCCTGGAAGCCGCGGTCGCTGCATCGACCGTCGACCCGGCCAGCCCGATGCGCGAGAGTGCGACGATCAGAGCGTTCGTCGCGTGGCTCGACGCACACGGCGTCCGCTACGAGACCGGCGAGATCATCACCTACGACGACTGACGCCAACCGTCCGCCGTCGTGCTGCTCGGCGATGATCCCGGCGACGGTGGATTCCCGCCCAGGACCCGCAGGCCGGCGGCCGGCGCTACCCCCGCGACGCGTACTGAAGCGGCGCCGGGTCCGGCGCGCGCTCGGCCAGCGTCAGCCAGGCGGCGGACGCGGTGCCGAGCGCGGAGGCCCCGACCAGCCACCAGAACGCGGTGTGGAACGCGGGCTCGGGCCCCCGCCCGAGCGCGGACGCGAGCACGACCGCGAAGATCGCCCCGCCCAGCGCGCCGCCGACCCGGCTCAGGATGTTGACCTGGGTGGCCGCATCCGGCAGCTGTGACGCGGTGACCGCCTTGTAGGCCGACGTCATGACCGGCATCACCGCGGCCGCCAGGCCGGCTCCGCGGGCGAACAGCAGCACCTGAACGATCCACTCTCCGGCGTCCAGATCGAGCAGTGCGAACGGGACCGTCGTCACGACGGTCACCAGACCGCCCAGCAGGGCCAGCGGACCACCGCCGTAGCGGTCGACCAGCCGGCCGGTGAACGGGAGCGCGACGACGGTGCCGACGCTCGCGCCGATCAGCAACAAACCGGAGGCGAGCGGGTCCGCGCCCCGGCCGATCTGGAAGTAGAGCGCGAACAGCAACCCGGCCCCGAACAGGGCGGCGCCGGAGAACATCGCGGTCAGCGTGGCCGCGCGGTAGGCCCGGTTGCGGAACAGACGCAGGTCGAGCAGCGGGCTCGCGGAGTACCGGCCGTGCACACCGTAGGCCGCCAGCGCGGCCACCCCGATCGCCAGCGGCCCGGCGACGTCCAGCCGCCCGAACGCGCCCTCCTCCCCCCACCGGGTGAACCCCCACACCAGCACCGGCAGGCCGACGCTGAGCAGCGCGAGCCCGAGCCGGTCCAGCCGGCCCGGGTCGCCGGCCTCCCCGCGCGGGACGAACCGCAGCCCCAGTGCCAGCGCGGCCGCCCCCACCGGGACGTTCAGCAGGAACAGCCAGGGCCACGATCCGACGTGGATCACCAGGCCGCCGACGACCGGCCCGAGCGCGGGCGCCAGCGTGACCGCGACCCCGAGCGTCGCCATCACCCGGCCGAGCCGGCTGGGGCCGACCGCCTGGCCGAGGGCCGTCTGTCCAGCCGGGATCAGCATGCCCGCGGACAGCCCCTGGACGACGCGGAGCGCGATCAGCCAGCCGATCGTCGGCGCGAACGCGCAGGCCACCGAGACCAGCGTGAACGCGGCCAGGCAGGCCAGCCAGAGCCGGCCGGCGCCGATCCGGCGACTCGTCCAGCCGCACAGCGGGAGCGACGACGCCATCGCGATCAGGTAGCCGTTGGCCACCCACTGGGCGGTGCTGAGGCTGGTGCCGAGCTGGGTGGTGATCGTGTCCAACCCGACGTTGACGATCGAAGCGTCCAGGCCGCTGAGGAACGCGCCGGACGCGATGATCCCGGCCAGCCGCCAGGTTTCGGGAGGGATGTCACTGCGCACGGAAGCCTCCAAGGTCGCGAGGGGTACAGTAATCGTTTTACTTTACCGACGCGCCGGGCGTCTAGGCTTTTTCCATGACGGAGAAACGGGACGCGACCGTCCGGGCGGCGCGACGGATCTTCGGCCGGGACGGGTACGCGCGGGCGAGCATCGACGCGATCGCGATCGAGGCCGGGGTCTCGACCCGGACGCTCTACAAGCACTTCAGCAGTAAGGAGTCGCTGTTCGCGTTCGTGCTCGAGACGAGCGCCACCGAGGTCGCGGACGGGACCGTCGAGCGGATCCGGTCAGCGCCGGTGGCGGAGTCGGCCGGCGACGTGGCCGCGGAGTTGGAAACGATCGCGCACGCGCTGGTGCGGCAGGCGATCGACTACCGGGACCACTTCGCGATGGTGCGCCAGATCAACGCCGAGTCGACGCATTTCCCGGCGGCGATGCTCCGGACCTGGCAGAAGGCCGGGCCACTGCGGGTGGAGAGTGCCGTCGCCGAGCGGCTCGCCGGGCTGGCCGAGCGCGGGTTGATCGTGGTGCCCGACCTGGAGCGGGCCACGCTGCACTTCGTCACGCTGACGACGGCCGAGGCGAATCCGCGCGGCCTGCACCAGGCCGGGCACCTCACGGCGGCCGAGACCGACGTCGCCGTAGCCGCGGGCGTCCGAACCTTCCTGTTCGGCTACTCCGTCTGAACGTGAAACGGTAAGGGCATGCCGATAGGTCCCGTCGACAACACTCGGATTCCTCGGTACGCCGGGCCGCCGACGTTCGCTCAGCTTCCCCGGGCCGATCAGGTCGAGCGCGCCGACGTCGCGGTGCTGGGCGTCCCGTTCGACTCCGGCGTGAGTTACCGGCCCGGCGCCCGATTCGGGCCCTCCCACATCCGGGCCGCGAGCAAGCTCCTGCGCCCCTATAACCCGGCCCTCGACGTCGCCCCGTTCGCCGCCCAGCAGGTCGTCGACGCCGGCGACCTGGCCGTGAACCCGTTCGACATCTCCGAGGCGGTGGCCACGATCGAGGCCGCGGCCCGGGCGTTCGCGGAACAGAACACGACCCTCCTCACGCTCGGCGGCGACCACACGATCGCGCTCCCCCTGCTCCGGGCCGCCCATGCATCCCACGGCCCGATCGGCGTCGTGCACTTCGACGCCCACCTCGACACCTGGGACACGTACTTCGGCGAGCCCACCACCCACGGCACCCCGTTCCGCCGGGCGTCCGAGGAGGGGCTGCTCGACCCCGGGCGGTGCCTGCACGTGGGCATCCGCGGGCCGCTGTACACCGCCGAGGACCTCACCGACGACGGCGTCCTCGGGTTCCAGGTGATCCGGTCCGACGACTTCGAGACCACGCCCGTCGCCGAGCTCGTGGGACGCGCCCGCCGCCGGCTCGGCGACGGCCCCGTCTACGTGAGCGTCGACATCGACGTGCTCGACCCGGCCCACGCCCCGGGCACCGGCACCCCCGAGGCCGGTGGCCTGACCAGCCGGGAACTGCTCCACGTGCTGCGTGGGCTGGTCGGGCTCGACCTGGTGGGGGCTGACCTGGTCGAGGTCTCGCCGCCCTACGACCACGCCGAGATCACCGGGATCGCCGCCGCTCACGTCGCCTACGAGCTGCTCTCGGTACTGGCGGCGAATCGTGCCGCTCAATAACGTCCGTAATAGGGTTTTTGTACTAGCCTGAACCCATGCTCGTCCGTCCGCCGACCGATGTGTCGGCACCGCTCGTCCACGTGGGCCGGCAGGGGATCTACGACCAGACCGGTGACGTCGTCGCGTACGAGTTGTCGTTCCGCGACGCGGCGGACGCGCCGCGGGCCTCCAGCCGGGGACCGTACGCGACCAGCCGGGTGATCATCTCCGCGTTCACCGACTTCGGCCTGGAGCAGCTGGTCGGGAGCAAGGCCTGCTTCATCAACGTGACCAGGGAGTTCCTGGTCGGCGAGCTGCCGATCCCGTTCGACTCCGGCCACGCGGCCCTGGAGATCGTCCCGACCCTGGAGATCGACGACGAGGTCGTGAAGGGCGCGACCGCGCTGGTCGAGCGGGGTTTCACGATCGCGCTGAGCGCGTTCGTGTGGGGCAGCGGGCACGAGCGCCTGCTCGACATCGCCAGCTACGCGATGGTCGACATGCGTGGGGCCGATCCGCGCCTGGTCGACGAGACGCTGCAGCGCTGCCGGGACTTCCCGCACCTGCGGATGATCGCCGAGCGGCTGGAGACCGAGGAACAGCTCCAGGTGGCGTTCCTGCTCGGGTTCGACCTGTTCCGGGGCAACATCCTCGGCCGCCCGCACGTGCTGTCGACCAGCGGGCTCTCGCCCGCCCGGGTCAGCCGGCTGCAGCTGCTGGCCGCGCTCTCCGCCGAAGAGGTCAACTACGACGAGGTCGTCGACCGCGTCGCGCTCGATCCGACGCTGGCCTACCGGCTGCTACGGGCCACGAACTCGGCCGCGTCCGGGCTGACCGTGCGGGTGTCGTCGGTGCACGAGGCGGCGGTGTTCCTCGGGCTCGACAAGGTCCGGCAGTGGGTCACGCTGATGCTGCTGACCGACCTCTCCGACGCCACCGAGGACCAGCTCGCCTCGACGATGACCCGAGCCCGGCTGTGCCAGACCACCGCGGAGTTCCAGCACCTGCCGGGGTCGGTCGCGTTCACGGTCGGGCTGCTCTCGGGCATCGCCGAGCTGGTCGGACGTCCGGTCGAAGCGCTGGCCGAGGAACTGCCGCTGGCCGACGAGGTGCGGTCGGCGCTGACCGACGGGGCCGGCGACCTGGGCGAGATCCTGACCGCGGTGCGCCACTACGAGGAAGGCGCGGTCGGCGAGCTGGCCGCGCTGACCGGCCCGGTCGCCCCGACCGAGGCCTACCTCTCGGCGATCACCTGGTCGACGAAGATGCTCGACGACGTGGGGATCGAAGGCGCCCGCCGCCCGATGCCCGGGTCAGGCAGCAGCTAGACGCTGAAGGTCGATCTCCGGGAGCATCCGGCCGGCCTCCGGGGTGCCGACCTTGATCAGCCGACGACTGAGCGGATCCGCACCCATCCCCCGCGACTCGTCCTCGACCTCTTCCCAGATCGACTCCTCGATCGCGTTCAACGCCGGAACGATGAACCCGACGTACCCGCCGCCGGACGCGTCGACCAGCAGCACCCGCGCGGTCGCCTTGTCGACTTCCTCGTACCGCCCGAGCAGCGTGCTCAGGCAGATCAGCGGCACGGTGGCCCGCCGGTGCGTGAACACGCCCTGCATCGTGGGGTCGAGCCCGTCGAGCGGGATGTAGTCGGTCGGGTACGGCAGGATCTCCGAGATCTGGACGAGCGGGCTGGCCACGTCCACGCCGGCGTTGTACGTCAGCAGCTTCTTGACGACCGGCACCACCCGCCGGCCCTCCGGGGCGTCGTCGGTCTTGACGTGCTGCTGGCTGCGACGGCGGCTGCGCATCTCCTCCTCGGCCTGGCTCTCGGCCGAGCCCTCCATGGGCATGCCCATGTTGGCGAGGTTGTCGAGATGCTGGTCGGCCCGGAGCAGCTCACCGTCGAGGACGAGGTTCTGACCTTTGCCCGGGATCAGCAGCGCACCCTGCAGGAACGGGTTGTTCGCCATCCCGGTCATCGGCAGCGGCAGCACGTCGGCGGCCGGCACCGACTCGATGTTCGTGACGTCCGAGACGCTCAGCACGACCAGGCCGCGGGGCATGTTGAGCACGATCCCGCGCTCGGTGTCGTGCTTCGGCAGGACGCCCAGCCCGAGGATCTGCAGCGAGTCGACGACCGGCACGTTCTTCCCGCCCAGCGCGACGACGCCCAGGCAGGCCTCCCCCACCAGCGGCGACGAGCGGATGACGAGCTTCGGGATGACCGAGTGGACGTGGTTGACGTCGATCGCCAGCCCGATCGCGGCGCACCGCAACAGCATGACGACCCGCCGGTTCGTGTCACCGGCCTTGATGAACCCGACGTCGGTGGAGTCCTGCCCGCCGGCCGCGGCGGCGGCCAGCGCGCTCTGGTTCCGCTGGCCGGTGTCCCGGACGACCGGCACGCCGGGCAGCGCGAAGATCGCCCCCGTGTCGAGCACCGAGACGACGCTGCCGTCCTCGGGCTGCTCGAATGTCTGCCGGAACAGCGAGACGCCGGTGCCGCCGACGGTCATGTCCATCAGCCCGTCGAGCGGAATCCGGGTCACGCCCCGGATCTCGTCGGCGAGCAGGCCGAACATCTGCCCGTCCCGGGCCACGATGACGATGACGTCGTTGCCGCCGCCGTCCTCGATCCCGATCAGGGGGCGCAGATCCAGCACCGGGATGACGAGGTGCCGCAGGTTGACCGCGCCGACCAGCCCCGGCGCCTGGGCCGGGAACTGGCTGAACTCCGACGGGCAGGGAATGACCTCGCGCAGTTCCGAGAGCGGCAGCGCGACCAGCGCCGGCCCGATCGTGAACATGCCGTAGACGGTCGTGTCGGCGCTCAGCCCGGGCAGCGTGACGCCCCGGACGGCGGCGTCGGTGAGCTGCGGAACGTCGACCGGGCGCTCGGCCAGCAGCGTCACCGGGTGACCTCCTTGCTCTCACCCTCGCTGGCCACGGTGAGCGCGGCGATGATCTCGCTGACCTTGTGCGACGCGGCCTGCTGCTCCTGCGTCGACTCGGCGATGCGGGAGATCGAGTCGCTGGTCTGCCGGACGCTCTTGAGGATCTCGCTGAACGCCTCCTGGGCCTTCCGCGAGACCGACGAGCCCTGGCTCACCCGGTTCGCCGACTCGGCGATCAGCTTGCTGATCTCCCGGGCCGCCTCCGACGAGCGCTCGGCCAGCTTCCGCACCTCACCGGCGACGACCGAGAAGCCGACGCCGTGCTCGCCGGCCCGCGCGGCCTCGATCGACGCGTTGAACGCGAGCAGGTTGGTCTGGCTGGCGATCTCGCCGATCACGTTGACGATCGACGCGATCTCCTCCGACGACTTCTCGATCAGGTCGATGGCCTCGATCGACTTGCGCAGTTCGTCGAACCCGGTCTCGGCGTTGGTCTGGGTGGAGCCGGCCATGCCGCTGGCCGTCTGCGCGCTGACCACGATCTCGTCGATGCTCAGCGCGAGTTCGCCGACGGTCTCGCTCATCTCCCTGGTCTTGTTCGTCAGCAGCTGCTCGAGCTTCACCTGCTCGGTGATGTCGGCCGCGTACTTGACCACCTTCACCGGCTCGCCGGCCAGGTTGAAGATCGGGTTGTACGTCGCCTGGATGTAGACGTCGCGGTTGTACTTGCCGACGCGGTGGAAGCGGCCGGCGATGAACTCGCCCTTGCGCAGCCGGAGCCAGAAGTCGCGGTACTCGGCGCTCGTGATGTAGTCCGGGGCGCAGAACATGCTGTGGTGCTGGCCCTTGATCTCGCGCTGCGAGTAGCCGATCGTCCGCAGGAAGTTGTCGTTGGCCTCGAGCACGTTGCCCTCGAGGTCGAACTCGATCACCGCCTGGGCCCGGTCGATCGCCTTGACCTTGCCCTCGAACTCGGCGTTGCGGAGCTTGGCCTGGGTGATGTCGCTGGCGTACTTCACGACCTTCACCGGCTTGCCGTCGAGGTCGTAGATCGGGTTGTAGGTCGCCTGGATCCAGACCTCGCGGCCGTCCTTGCCGATCCGCTTGTACTCGCCCGACTCGTACTCACCGCGGCCGAGCCGCTCCCAGAAGTTCGTGTAGGCCTCGCTGGCGGCTTCCTGCGGGTCGACGAACATCCGGTGGTGCCGGCCGATGATCTCGTCGCGGTTGTAGCCCAGCGTGTCGAGGAAGTTCTGGTTCGCGTTGAGGATGCGGCCCTCGAGGTCGAACTCGATCGCCGCCTGAGCCCGCTCGATCGCCTTGACCTTGCCCTCGAACTCCGCGTTCTTGAGCTTCTGCTGGGTGATGTCGGTGGCGTACTTGACGATCTTCATCGGTCGGCCGTCGAGGTCGAAGATCGGGTTGTACGACGCCTGCAGCCAGATCTCCCGGCCGCCCTTGCCGTACCGCTTGTACTCGCCCGACTCGTACTCGCCCTGGCCCAGCTTCTTCCAGAACGACCGGTAGGAGTCGGTGTTCGCGAAGTTCGGGTCGACGAACATCCGGTGGTGCTGGCCGACGATCTCGTCGCGCGAGTAGCCTGTGGTCTCCAGGAACAGCTTGTTCGCGTCGAGGATCTTGCCCTCGAGGTCGAACTCGATGACGGCCTGCGACCGGTCGATCGCGTTGACCTTGCCCTCGAACTCGGCGTTCTTCATCTTCTCGGCGGTGACGTCGATCGCGTACTTGACGACCTTCACCGGCCGACCCTCGAGGTCGAAGATCGGGTTGTACGACGCGCGGAGCCAGACTTCCTTGCCGTTCTTGCCGTACCGCTTGTACTCGCCGGCCTCGAACTCGCCGTTCGCGAGCCGCTGCCAGAAGACCCGGTACTGGCTGCCGCGAGCCTGCTCCTCGTCGACGAACATCCGGTGGTGCTGGCCGACGATCTCGTCCAGCGTGTAGTTCACGGTCTTCAGGAAGTTCTCGTTGGCGGTGAGGATGTTGCCGCCGAGGTCGAACTCGATGACCGCCTGGGCCCGGCTGATCGCGTTGACCTTGCCCTCGTACTCGGCGTTCACCAGCTTGGTGTCGGTGACGTCCATCGCGTACTTGACGATCTTGTACGGCTTGCCGTCGAGATCGAAGATCGGGTTGTAGGTGGCCCGGATCCAGACTTCCTTGCCGCCCTTGCCGATCCGCTTGTACTCGCCCGACTGGACCTCGCCGGCCTTGAGCTTCTCCCAGAACTTCCGGTACTCCTCGGTCTCGGCGTAGGCCGGCTGCACGAACATCCGGTGCGGCTGGCCGACGACCTCGGAGAGCGCGTACCCGGTGAGGTTCAGGAAGTTGTCGTTGGCGCCGAGGATGTTGCCGTTGAGGTCGAACTCGATCACGGCCTGCGAGCGGTCGATCGCCGCGTAGCGTCCGCGGAGCTCGGCGACCTGCTCGCGGTCCTTCGTGATGTCGTAGGCGGTGACGAGGACCTGGTCCGGGTCTTTGCCGTTGGCGGCTTTCGCCGCGGTCGCGGTGGCGGCGGCCTTGGCCGGGGTCGATTTGGCGGCCGCCGCCGTCGTCTTCTGGGGTTCGGCTTTCCCGCCGTCGGCCGGTTCCTTCACGGCGGACGCCGGGGCGGCGGGCGCCGCAGGCGACGTCGACGGCGCGCTCGGCAGGGTCGGACCGGACTCGTCATTAAGGACGGGGCCGCAGTTCAGGCGGAGCCACCGCTGCTTGCCGTCGCCGCCGGTGATCGGGATGACCTCTTCGACGAACTCGCCGCGGCGGCCCGTGCTGAGGATCTTCTCGACTTCCATGCTCGGGATGGACCACACCTGGTCCAGTCGCTGCCCGATCAGCGCCTCGATCGGCCGGTCGGCCAGGTCGACCGCGCGCTGGTTCACCGACACCAGCGCGCCGGTTTTCGCGTTCACGATCAGGACGAGGCGTTCCTGGACGAGCAGCGCCAGAGACGCGGCCTTGACCGCGGTACTCGCCGTCGCGTCGATCAGACTCGCGGGCTGCGTCACCGTTGCTCCTTCGAAACCACGTTCGACCGGCTGGTCTCGCCGGAGTGGAGAGAGACCACTCGAAACGTCGGCACGAGATCGACCGGCTTGAGGGCTATCGAAGATCCGCTCCGCAGGGGCTTCAGTGCGGGGTCTGCGTCCGGGGGCCGCGCAGTTCGGCCGGGTCGATCAGCGACGCCTGGGCGTGGTCGACCTGCAGGGTCGTGTGCTGGATCCCGTACCGCTCGGCCAGCAGGGCCGCGATCTGTTCGCGCCGGGCATGGCAGTCCTGGTCGCTGGCCAGCAGGAGGTGCGCCGAGAGGTTCGGGAACCCGGACGTGACCTCCCAGACGTGCAGGTCGTGCACGTCGACGACGCCGTCCACCGCGTGCAGGTCGCCGTCGATCGCGGCCACGTCGAGGCCCCGGGGCGCGGCCTCCAGGAACACCCGCCAGGAGTCGCGCAGCAGCCCCCAGCCGGCCCACGCCATCGACAGCGCGACCAGCAGCGTCGCCACCGCGTCGGCCCTGGCCCAGCCGGTGAACAGCACGATCGCGCCGGCCACCGCGGTCGCGACGAACGCGAACAGGTCGGTGAGCAGGTGCTGGAACGCTCCCTCGACGTTCAGCGAGCGGCGGTCGGCGCGGGAGACGCACCAGGTGGCGAGCGCGTTCACCCCGATCCCGACGACGGCGGTGGCCAGCACGAGCCCGCCGGACACGTCGGGCGGGTTGCGGAACCGGTCGATCGCCTCGACCACGAACACGATCGCCAGCGCCCACAGCGTGACGCCGTTGAGCTGCGCCGAGAGGATCTCGACCCGGCGCAGCCCGTAGGTGAAATTGCCCTTGGCCGGCCGGGCGGCCAGCCGCATGGCGATCAGGGCGAGCACGATCGCGGCCGCGTCGGTGAGCATGTGGGCGGCGTCCGAGAGCAGGGCCAGCGACCGGGCGATGAGCCCGACGACGACCTCGCCGGCCATGAACGCCAGGATCAGGCTCAACGCCCCGATCAGCCACCGCCGATCGGCGTCGGCCCCGATCGCATGCGAATGCCCACCCGCGTGGTCATGGTCGTGATCGTGCATGTCATCCAACATATGCGGAGTTCGCTATATGTGGCAAAGCCGACGATGACAATGCGATTCATTCCGCCGGTCAGATCGTCGCCGAGCGCAGCGCCCGGGTGCCCACGGCCAGCCCGACCCCGGCGGTGGCCACCGCTCCCACCGCGGCCCAGAACACCGACGCCACCCAGAACTCGCCCGCGAACAACGAGCGCTCCGCTTCCACGAGATACGTCAGCGGATTCGCCCGGCTCACCGCCGCCAGCCATCCCGGCCCCGTCTCCACCGGCAACAGCACTCCCGACAGCAGCACCAGCGGGAACAACAGGAACTGATGCAGCCCCCAGAACGCGCCCTGCTGCCGCCTCGTCACGATCGCGAGCGCGATCGTCAACGACCCGAGCCCCACTCCGAACACCGCCAGCAGCACCAGCCCGGCCAGCACGTTGAGCGGATACAGCCGGAACCCCAGCGGCAGAGCCGCCAGCACGATCACCACCGCCTGCGCGGCCAGCGAGAACACCTCCTTCAGCGTCTTCCCGGCCAGGATCGCCGACCGGCTCACCGGCGTCACCAGTACCCGCTCCATCGACCCGCCGGCCAGCTCCGTCTGCACCGCCCACCCGGCCCCGGCGGTCGCGAACAACCCGGTCATCACCAGGATCCCGGGCACGAACCACTGCCAACCCGTGCCCGGCACCGTGCTCAGCAACGGCCCGAACAGCAGCAGGAACACCAGCGGCTGGGCCATCGTGAACAGCAAGCCGATCGGGTTGCGCACCGTCGGCGTCACCTCCCGCACGAACACCACCCAGGCCGCGTTCACGTCAGGCTCCGTCCGGTCAGCGAGAGGAACACCTCGTCGAGCGTGGCCGCGTCGATCCCGGCTTTCAGCCGGTCCGGGGTGTCGTCGGCGATCACCACCCCGTCGTCGATCACGACGACGCGCTCGGCCAGCGCGTCGGCCTCCTCGAGGTAGTGGGTCGAGAAGAAGACCGTCGTCCCGAACTCGGTCCGCAGCCGCCGCATCATCTCGACGACGTTCGCCCGGTTCTGCGGGTCCAGCCCGGTCGACGGTTCGTCCAGGAACAACAGCGGCGGACGATGGACCAGCCCGATGGCCAGGTCGAGCCGCCGCCGCTGGCCGCCGGAGAGCGTCGAGACTACGCGTCGCGCCAGTGCGTCCAGATCGAGCAGGGACAGCAGTTCGACGGCGCGGCGGCGGGCCTGACCGCGGGTCAGACCGTGGAGACGGCCCTGGGTGACCAGTTCGTCGCCGACGCGGAAGAAGTCCCCGGCGCCGGAGCCCTGTCCGAGGTAGCCGATCCGGCGACGGACACCGGCCGGGTCGGTGCGCACGTCGCAGCCGGCGACGACGGCGGTTCCCGCGGTCGGGGTCAGCAGTGTGGTGAGCAGGCGCAGCGTGGTCGACTTCCCGGCGCCGTTCGGGCCGAGGAACGCGACGAGCTCGCCCGGCGCCACGTCGAGATCGATGCCGCGCACCGCCTCGACGATCTCACCCCGGCGCAGCCGGAAATGCCGGGTCAGCCCCCGTGCGGAAATCATGGGACCTCCGATATGGAAGGAATTGGGAGGCTTTCCGGCGCCGGAAGCCCCGAAAGCGTAGGCCGGAAAATCATGTGACCGTCAGGGTTCCTGACAGACTTGGTCGATGGCCCTTCCGCTCGCGTACCTGCTCGCGCACGCCGGGGTTCTCGCCGTTCGTCATGCGGACGCCGCCCTGCGGCCGTACGAGCTCACGACCCGGCAGTACGGGCTGCTCGGCCAGCTCGACGCGGAGCCGGAGCTGACCACGTCAGAGCTCGCCCGGCAGCTCGACGTCTCGCGTCAGACGCTGCACGAGATGGTCATCGCGCTCGAACGGGCCGGTTACCTGGTGCGCGCGCCGGGCGCGACCGGCCGGACCCGGCGGCTGGCCCTCACCCCGCTGGCTGTGCGCCGGCTGCCCCGGATCGCGGGGACCCTCGAGGACGCCGAGGCCGCGTTCTTCGACGGCGTCTCCCCGGCCGCGGTCGCCGCGCTCCGCCGCCTGCTCCAGGCCACCCTGGCCCACACGACCGACGACGAGTCCTGGCTGGCTTGAGCCGACCTCGCAGCATCAGTCCGAACGCGGTGCCGACGTAGGCTCTCGGCGTGAGCAACCTGGATCCGGCCCCGGCCGAGTCGACCGGCAGCGGAGACGCCACCGCCGCGCCGGTGCGCGAGCTGCTGATCGGCCGCGACGTCGTCCTCGGCGGACCCCGAGGCATGAGCGTCACCCGGACGCTGCCGCACAAGCACCGGCGGATGGTCGGCGCCTGGTGCTTCGTCGACCACTACGGGCCGGAGAGCGCGGTCATGCGCGTCCCGCCGCACCCGCACACCGGTCTGCAGACCGTCAGCTGGCTGCTGCGCGGCGAGGTGCTGCACCGCGACAGCCTCGGCTCGGAGCAGATGATCCACCCGGGTCAGCTCAACCTGATGACCGCGGGCGCCGGGATCTCGCACTCCGAGGAGTCGCCGGCCGGACGGACGACGGTCCTGCACGGCGCTCAGCTGTGGGTCGCGCTCCCGGAGGCCGCGCGCGCGGTCGCGCCCGCGTTCGCGCACCACGACGACCTGCCGGTGGTGGCGCGCGACGGGCTCACCGCGACCGTCCTCATGGGGACGCTGGAGGGCGCGACGTCACCGGCCACGACCCATACCCCGCTGGTCGGGGCCGAAATCCTGATCGACGGGGGCGGCGAGCTCACGCTGCGGACCGACTTCGAGTACGCGGTGCTGGCGTTCGAGGACGGCCCGGTCGTCGACGGCGAGCCGGTGCCGGCGGGCGCGCTGGTCTACCTCGGCACCGGACGCTCCGCCCTGCCACTGGACGGCACCGGTCGCGTCCTGCTCCTCGGCGGCGAGCCGTTCGAGGAGCAGATCGTCATGTGGTGGAACTTCGTCGGCCGGAACCACGACGAGATCGTCGAGTTCCGCACCGGCTGGGAGGCCGGCCGAGGCTTCGGCGAGGTCACCGGCTTCGACGGCCCCCCGTTGCACGCCCCGGAGCTCCCCACCACTCCCCTGAAGCCCCGGGGCCGTACCCGCTAGAGCGTGTTTGAGAAGCCGGTCGCTCGTTGGGTGATGTGTGGCTCGTGGTGATCTGACGAACGCGCAGTGGGATGTTCTGTCGGCGGTGTTGCCGCCGGCGAAGCCGGGCGGCCGCCCGCCGCGTCCGCGGCGGCAGGTCATTGACGGGATCCGGTGGCGGATCCGGACCGGTGCTCCGTGGCGTGACCTGCCCGAACGCTACGGACCCTGGGAGACTGCGTATGGGCTCTTCCGGGACTGGCAGCGTGACGGGACCTAGACACGGATCGTGTCCGATCTGCAGTCTCGGGCCCAGGCGCGGGGTCTGATCACCTGGGACGTGTCGGTTGACTCGACCGTGGTCCGGGCCCACCAGCACGCCGCTGGCGCTCGTCAAGGGGCAGCGAACAGAAACAACCGCCGGGAGGGTGCCCAACGACCATGGTCTGGGACGGTCACGCGGCGGGCTGAGCACCAAGATCCACCTCGCGGCCGAGGCTGGGCAACGCCCGTTGTCGCTGCTGATCACCGCCGGACAGGCCGGTGACGCGCCGCAGTTCCAGCCGGTCCCCGACGCCGTCCGCGTCACCGGCCGGGCCGGTCGGCCCAGGACCCGGCCGACCCAGGACCCAGCCGACGCGGGTCCTGGCCGACCCGGGTCCTGGCCGACAAGGCCTACGGATCCCGCGCCAACCGCAGCTACCTGCGCCGACGCGGGATCCGCGCCACCATTCCCGAACCGGCCGACCGGATCAGCCACCGCAAACGCCGCGGCCGCAATGGCGGCCGACCACCGGCCTTCGACCTTGAGACCTACAAGCAGCGCCATGCTGTCGAGTGCGGGATCAACCGCCTGAAGCGCTACCGCGGCGTGGCCACCCGATACGACAAACTCGCCGTCCGCTACCTGGCCACCCTCCTGATCGCCGCGATCAACGAATGGCTGCGCTGACCAGCAATACAAACAGGCCCTAGCTGCGCAGCGACAAAGTGGGGTGCTGGGCCCAGAAGTCGCAGTTGTGGTCGGTCGCGAAGTCCGACGCCTCGAGCGGCTTGGCCCCGGTGGGCACCAGCGCCTGCAAGCTCGAGCCGCCCGGGGAGAACTCCGCCCACTTCGGTGCCCCGTCGGTGTTCGGGTCACCGTCGATCGCGAAGCTCGTCCAGTACGCGATCATCTGCTTGCTGAGCGTCTGCGCGGCCGGCGGCAGCGCCCCGAGCCGCTTCAGGTCGAACAGGTACGGCAGCTCGGCCGCGTGGGCCGCCTTCAGCGGGTACCCGGCGATCTTGGGCAGCGGCGCGTTCGGGTCGTTGAACTCGTACGCGTAGACCTTGGTGCGCTTGGCCGCGGCCTCGTTGGTCCGCAGCGCCGGGCAGGAGAACGTCGCATCGGTGACGATCGCTCCGAGCGCGTCGCCGACCGTGCCGTACTTCTTCAGCGGGTACCGGGCCGCGATCTGGCCGGCCAGCGACCCGGTCGCGCGCTGCAGCGCGGTCGCGTAGAGCTCCGGGCCGAGGCTCTGGAACCCGAGCGACAGGATGAACAGCCGGCCCTCGTCGTGGTTGGTGCCCTGCAACAGCGGGACGTCCTGGAACGCACCGCGGTCGAACGCCGACTCCATGTCGGTCGGCAGCACCGGCCCGCCGGACGCCGGCGCGTAGGTCAGCGAGGTGCCGGTCGACGAGGAAGCCGACCGGATCACCGCGGGCGACTTGGCCCGCAGGCACGTCACCACCGCCGCACCGCGGCAGCCGAGCTTGGCCGCCAGCGCCGCGCCGGTCTGCTCCGCACGGGCCTGGGTCGGGCCGCGCAGCGCGCATCCACTCTCCGCGATCGCCTTCGCGAACAGCCCCTTGGCCTGTGGCGACACCATCTGGGCGCAGACGCTGCCGCCACCGGCCGACTCGCCGAACAGCGTGACGTTCTTCGCGTCGCCGCCGAAGTTGCCGATGTTCTTCTGCACCCAGCGCAGCGCGGCCTGCTGGTCGAGCAGCCCGTACGTGCCCGAACCCAGCGGCTGCTCGCTCGAGAGCCCCGGAAGCGCGAGGAAGCCCATCGCGCCGAGCCGGTAGTTGATCGTCACGACGATCACGCCGCCCTGCGTGACCAGACGCCCCGGTCCGTAGTCCGACCCGGCGCCGTTGATGTAGCTGCCACCGTGGATCCACACCATCACCGGCAGCTTGCCCTGGTCGGCCTGCTCGGGCAGCGTGCGGCGCGCGGTGCCCGCGGTCGGCGTGTAGACGTTCAGGTAGAGACAGTCCTCAGTGGTGCTCCCGTTGCCGGAGTCGCCCCCGCTGACGATGCTCCCGGGCTGGACGCAGGCCGAGCCCGGCTGCGTGGCGTCGCGCTCCCCCGACCACTTCGCGGCCGGCTGGGGCGGACGCCAGCGCAGCGGGCCGACGGGCGGCGCGGCGAACGGGACGCCGAGGAATGATCGGTACCCCTCGGCGCTGGCCCCTCTCAGCGCGCCGCCCTCGGTGGTCACCACCGGGGCGTCCAACTCGTCGACCGCGCCCTTTGTGGACGAGCCGGACGAGTTCCCGGAATCGCCGCTGCAGGCGGCCAGACCGGCCGCCAGTACGGCGGCGAGCAGTACAGCGGATCCTCGGCGCAGGAACGACCGCATCGCTGAGGCCTCTCTGATCGCGGGCTACCGGACAGTAACACCGGAGCGTACCGCGACGAGTTCTATCAGTTCAGGCGACGCCGAGCTGCCTTGACCGCCTTTCGGACCGCGGGGATCCGGGCCTCGATGTTGTCCGCCCGCTCCTTCTCGGTCCCGTACAGCAGCCCGAACGTGAACCCGTTCTCGCCGGCCAGGTGCGCCTGCATGCCGATCTCACGCAGCACGCCCCGCGCGACCACGCTGTCCTGGTGGGCGCCGAGCTCCTCCTGGACGTCCTCCATGTCCTTCGCGAACCGCTTGGCCGTCTTGCCCAGCGCCGGCTGGGCCAGCTCACCGGCGTACCTGGCCCGCTTGGCGGCCTTCCGGGCCTCGTGCAATGCGACGTCCCGGTCCTCGCCCGGCCCCAGACCGGACGCGGCCGACACCTGCCGGGACACCCGGCGGTGGTTCTTGAGCAGCGTGCGTGGCAGCGCCTTGCCGGCCGGACGACGCGAGTCGCCGGTCAGCGGCGGGGCGTCCACCAGGGCGTCGAGCGCGTCGAGCAGGTCGAAGTAGCGGCGGCTGCCCAGCGCCTCGAGCACGTGCTCGCGCGCCTCGGCCTGCTGGTGCGCCAGGTGTGCGGTGATCCGGGCCTTGATCGGCCCGACCACGAGCTCGTCGGGGGTGGCGGCGACCTCGGACTCGAACCGCTCGCGCAGCACCTCGAGGTCGCGGGCCTCGCCGAGCACGCCGGCCAGCCACTTGAGTTCGTCGGTCAGCGGCCGGGTCGACTCCCGCTCGACGACCGTGCCGAACGTCTGCAGCGCCGAGCGCAGCCGACGGGTGGCGACGCGCATCTTGTGGATCGAGTCCGGCTCGTCGCGGCGCACCCGCGGGTCGTACGCGAGCAGGGTCTCGACCTGCTCGCTCAGGTGGTCGACGACGACGGTGCCGACCGACGACCGCTTCCGGCGAGGCGTCCGATCGGTCTCCAGCCGGTCACCGAGCACCCGGGCCAGCTTGGACACGTGCGCGGACCGCCGCACCCCGGCCCGGCGCAGCCGCCGCTCGACCCGATCCAGCAGCTCCCGCTCGCCCCCGGCCAGTTCGACCTCGATCTCCGACCACGACGAGACCGTCACCTCGCGGCCGAGCGCCTCACCGGCCACGTCGTCGGCGACCAGCTCGGCCAGCACCTCGCCGGCGTCGTCGCGCAGGCGACGCCGGGTCCTGGTGGTCCGGATCCGCGCGACCGGCTCCAGTTTCGACCCCCGCGCGTACGCGGTGACCAGCGACGCGAGCTCGGCCGGGACGGTGCGGCTGCTGCGTCCGAGCGGCCAGTGGATCTCGTCCCGCCCGTCCGGACCGGCCGGCAGCTTCAGGTGCCAGCCGGCGTCGTCTCCTCCGGTGCGGCGGCGCAGCGTGATCCGGTGCGAGGCGAGCCGCAGGTCGGCCGTGTCGAAGTAGACCGCCTCGAGCCGGAACACGTCCGCCGCCGGGTCGACCGCCACTCCGGGCAGGTCGTCCAGCGTCGGCACCGCCACTCCGGCCGGCAGTTCGTACTTCCGCTCGATCTCTCGGATTGCTGTTTGCGCCACTTATCGCTCCTTACATAACGCTTCAGGTAGGGCTATCCCGAGGACCCCGGGTAGCAAACCCGCCGGGAGCGATGAACTGGTGCGGCGTGGGACACGTACCCCAAGCACAGCAGTAACGCGTGAACGCCTGGGTGCACTAGCATCAGCGCGGTCAGCTGGTCGGGCTGATGGGGGTAGGACGGAGTCCAGTGGACGGGCAGACGAGGTCGGCGGGGTCGCTCCAGCCGCCCGCCCGTGGGTCACACCGCCGGGCGGCGAAGTCACCGTCCGAGCTGACCGGTGACCTGACCAAGCTCATCGTCCGGGCCGCCGGGGCGGTGGCGACCTCGGCACCCGCGCCGCCCGCTCCCTCGTCCGAGCTGCCCGCGCCCGGCCGTCACCACGCCGAGCCGGCCGCGCCTCCGCCCTCCGAGCCGGAATCCCCACGCCTGCGGTTCGACCGCCGCACGCAGGTGATCGCGGGCGTCTGCCTGGCGGCCGCCGCGCTCATCGTGGTTCCGCTCCTACTCTTGTGGACGCCCGGCGCCGACGCGTCCGGTACCACGACCTCGCCACCGAGCCGGGGGTACGCGTGCCGCCCGGGCAGCCAGGGCCGGGACACGTCGGCGGCCTGCCGGGCCGCGCTGGCCGTCCGGCCCGCGACCGGTGACGACAGCGGCAGCGGCCTGGGCGACGGCACCGACATCGGCATTCCGGACGTCGGCGACCGGCACCGCGAGGTCATCCCCGACACCCGGCTGTGCAGCGCCGGCCGGGAGCGCTACCGCGGCCTCGACCTCGCCCGCGACGACTGGCCGGCCACCGCGGTCACCAGCGGCGCGACGATCACGCTGCAGTACCGCCTGGACGATCGCCGGGCCGGCCTGCTGCGCTTCTACCTCACCAAGACCACGTACGACGCGAACAAGCCGCTGACCTGGGCCGACCTCGACACGACGCCGCTCGGCCAGGCCAGCGGCCAGCCCGGCCGAGACAATACCTACCGGGTGGAGGCCCAGTTGCCGTCCCGGTCCGGACGGCAGCTCATCTACACGATCTGGGAGGACGCCGACGACGACTCGGCGCTCTACGCCTGCTCGGACGTCGTGTTCGGTGGGGCCGCGAGCGCCCCGCCGGCCAAGACCCCGCGGGCCAGTGCGCCAAGCTCCGCTCCGAAACCCAGCACCGCACCGGCCAGCGCGGGGCAACCGAGCTCGTCGCCGTCCTCGGGCGTCGAGGACAACGGGAACCGGATCCCGGACTGGACGCCCGGCACCGAGTACGACGCCGGCGACGAGGTCGTCTACGCGGGCAAGACCTACCGCTGCCTGCAGCCGCACACGTCGGTGTACGGCTGGGAGCCCGACTCCGCGGTCGCGTTCTGGGAGCTGGCCACCGACGCCGCCCCCGCGAACTAGGCCCCGCCGGCCGACGAATCAGGTCAGCCAGCTCGGCGTCGCACCGAATTCGAGCCGGTTGGAGCAGCGTTCGGTAACGACCGGGTCGAACACCGGTGGCCGACCTCTGGGCGAGCCCTTTCCGGCGCGCCGGGCGACCCGATCGCAGCGCTCGGAAATCGTCGCGGCGATCTCGCGACGCCGCCGCGCGGCGCGGGTCGAGGATGCGAATAGGCGTGGTCGGCCACGACCGGCTCCGGTCCCTCCCGCGCTCGGCCCTGGCCGGGGCGCCGAACCCTCCGCCGGCAGCAGCCGGAGCCGCCGGGTATCGCCGGCCTGCCCGGCGGTCGGCCGGACGGCCTTCGGCCGTTCGGCCTTCGGCCGGCCGCGGCCGGCCGGATCGTGCTGCTCAGCCCGCCGCGAGACCGCCCGATCGCCGCAGGTGCCGTCCCTAGACCCCGGCCGACACCGCGTAGCCGCCGGCTCTCGTTGCCTTGACGCCGTACATCGCCGTGTCGGCGGCCCGGACCAGGTCGTCGAGGTTCGCGCCCGGGTCGGCGTACGCGACCCCGACGCTGGCGCCCACGCCGACCAGGTGCCCGTCGGCGACGACCGGCATCCGGACCGCGTCCACCAGGCGGGCAGCCACGTCGGTGGCGCGCTCGGAGTCCGTCAGCCCGGGCAGGATCACCGCGAATTCGTCGCCGCCCAGGCGTCCGACCGTGTCTCCCTGGCGGACGCAGGCGGAGAGCCGGCCGGCGACCGAACACAGCAGCTCGTCTCCGGCCTTGTGGCCGTAGACGTCGTTGACCTGCTTGAAGCCGTCGAGATCGACGAGCAGGAACGCGACCGGGCGGGCATCCCGGCCGGCGGTCAACGCGGCCTGCAGCCGGTCGTGGACGAGGGCCCGGTTGGGCAGGCCGGTCAGCGGATCGTGGAACGCGCGGTGGGTCAGCTCCTCGTTGAGGATCTGGCTCTCCAGCGCGGTCGCCAGTTGCGCGGCCCAGGTGACGAGGCTGGAGCGGATCTCCGGGCGCAGCGGCCGGTCCGATCCGATCGACAGCGTGCCGAGCCGATGCTTGGCCGACCGCAGCGGGACGAGGAAGAGGCCGCCCTGGCAGACCGGCACCTCCGCGACCCCGTTGAGCGCCCCGCAGTCGTCGCCCTCGAGGTAGATCGGTTCGCCGGCCCGGAATCGCGTGAGCATGCCGGCCGGCATCCGGTCGAGGTGGACGCGCAGCCCGACCAGGCCATCGATGTGCGCCCCGGCCGCGGCCTCGATCTTCGTCGTCGTGCTCTCACCGACGGCTAGCGTCGTCCGGATGCCGGAACCGGGCCCGACCAGGCCGAGCGCGATGTCGACCGCGGTCTGGTAGATCGCCGGCCGGTCGGTCGCGGCGACGACGGCGCTCGCGCCGACGACCAGCAGCCGCTCGCGGGCCACCATCCGCTCGTGCTGCGCGAGCGCGAATTTCAGCACCGACATCAGGACGGTGAGCACCGCGACCTGGATCGGGACGGCCGGATCGAGCATGCGGAAGTCCGGGTCCAGCTCCGCGCGGACCGCGACCGGCCCCACCAGCGCGAGCTCCAGGTAGACGAGGCGCCGGATCGTGTCGGCCCGGGTGCCGTACATCGTCCGGAAGAACATCATCGGGAACACCATCCCGGCGGCCGGGCTGGTGTCCGCGGCCGTGGCCGAGACGGCCGCCAGCACCGCCCACTCCAGCGGCTCCACCCAGCGGACGAATCGCTGGCGCCGGAAGCCGCGGATCCACCACGGGGCGAGCAGAACCAGGCCTCCGGCGACCGCGGCCCGCGCCCACCACGGCGGCCAGCCGTCGATCAGGACCGCGACCACGGGCCGGGGCAGGGACAGGATCGCGAACACGAGAAACAGCGCGCGGACGCGATGCAGCAGCGACCACGCACGGACGGTCTCGCGGACGTTCACGACCGTCCATCGACCCGGCAACCGCCGAGTTGAGTTGGCCGGGGCCGGTGGCCTGCGGCCGGAGTGACCTGGACCACTACGATGACCGGGCAGCGCAGAGCCGAGTGACCGGGAGTTCCAGTGGCCGAGCGATCAGCGCCGGTGCTCCACGCCAAGGGCCCGGCGGACGTCGTCGTGCTCGCCACGCGGGCCTACCTCGACGGCGAGCCCGTCGACATGTCCGCGCTCGCGCACCAGCTGGGCATCGGCCGGGCGACGCTCTACCGGTGGGTCGGCAACCGCGACGAGCTGCTCGCGGTGGTACTGGCCGAGGCGACCGAGCGGACGTTCCGGTTCGCCGAGAAGTCGGCCGGCGCGGCGGCCGGCCCGGAGTACGTGGTCGACGTGCTGGCGCGATTCATGCGCGCGGTACTGAGCGCGCCCGGGCTCAAGGCGCTGACCCACCGCGAACCGATGACGTTCATCCGGCTGGCGACGATGCCGGGCGCGATCGAGAGCCGGGCCGCGGCGCTCATGGAGGAGCTGCTCGAGCGCGAGCACACGGCCGGGCGGTTGCCGCTGCGGCTGCCGGTCCCCGCGCTGGCGATAGCGATCGTCCGGGTATGCGACTTCCACATGTACGCGCACCTGCTGGGGCGGGGTGAGCCGGAGATCGAGACCGCTCTCTCGACCGTGCGGGTGCTGCTCTCGCCGCCGTGACAACTTTGCAAAGCTGGTACTTTGCAAAGCGTGGACGACCACCCGGTGCGCACCGCGCTGCTCGAGCTGCTCGCCGACGGGCCGGTGACCGCGAACGAGGCCGCCCGGCGGCTGGGTGAGAGCTCGGGGTCGTGCTCGTTCCACCTGCGCCAGCTGGCCCGGGCCGGGCTGGTCGAGGAGGCGCCGGTGCCGCCGGGCAGCGGACGTCGCAAGCCGTGGCAGCTCCGCGTCCTGGATCCGCTGATGCGCGATCTCGAGGACGAGGGCTACCGCCGCTGGCGGGCCGGCCGCGATCAGGTCGACCCGCGCTGGCACACCGACGACGCGGCCAGCCACGTGCTCTGGCTGACCCCGGACGAGATGGCCGCGGTGGCGGCGGCGCTGCGCCGGGTCGCCGAGCCCTACGCATCCCGAGAACAGGCCGACGCCCGGCCGCCGGACGCCCGGCCCGTGGCCCTGGTGTCCCGCATCTTCCCGCTACTTCCCCCGGAGGACGACCAGTGGACAGCGTGACCGAAGCGCTCGTGATCCCCGCGGTGGGGCCGGACGGGCTGCTGCCGATCGTCCTGACCGGGCAGGCCGTGCTGCACCGGCCGGCCGCCCCGGTGACCGTGTTCGACGCCACGCTGGCCGAACTGGTCGAGAAGATGACGGCCTCGATGAAGGCGGCTCCGGGCGCCGGGCTGGCCGGCCCGCAGGTCGGCGTCGGCCTGCGGCTGTTCACGTACGACTGCGGGCCGGGCAAGCGCGGCCACGTCGTCAACCCGGTCCTCGAGCGGCTCTCGACCGAGCTCGAGGAGGAGAGCGAGGGCTGCCTGTCCATCCCGGGCCTGCGCTTCCCGACGCCACGGGCGTCGCAGGTCCGCGTCACCGGGGTCGACGTCGACGGCAACCCGGTGGACGTGGTCGGCGACGGGTACCTGGCCCGCTGCTTCCAGCACGAGACCGATCACCTGGACGGCGTCCTGTACGTGGAGCGGCTGGGCGGGAAGGTGCGCAAGCAGGCCCTGCGAGAGATCCGGGCCGCCGAGTGGGCCGGTGAGGCGTCGCTCGCGCCCCCGCTGACCGGTTAGTTCAGCTGCAGGATCGCGTCGATCAGGAGCCAGACGCCGAAGATGAAGAACAGGGCGGCCGCGCCGTACTTGATCGCCTTCTCCGGAAGATGCCGGCCGAGCTGACGTCCGACGACGATCGCCAGCGCGTCCGCGGCCACCATCCCGATCGTCGAGCCCAGCCAGGTGCCGAACCAGCCGTACTGGGTGGCCAGCGTGATCGTCGCCAGCATCGTCTTGTCGCCCAGCTCGGCCAGGAAGAACGCGACCGAGGCGGCGACGATCGCGGACCGCGTCGTCTGTTCGGCCTTGTTCTTCTCCTCGTCGGTGAGCTTGTCGCCGCGGAGCGTCCAGGCCCCGAACACGAGGAACGCGATCGCCGCGACCAGCGCGATCCAGCCGGTCGGCAGCGTCGCGCCGAGACCGTAGCCGACCGCGACCGAGACCGCGTGCACGACCGCGGTCGCGATCGTGATGCCGATCAGCACCGGGAGGGCCTTGAACCGGGTCGCGAACGTCAAGGCCATGAGCTGCGACTTGTCGCCGAGCTCGGCAACGAAGATCACGCCGAAGCTGACGGCCAGGGCCGCGAGGAATCCAGTCACGTAACACCTTCCGGTCACTGCCGGATCAGGTGCGCGCACGACCTCGACCCGGCGATCAATCGCCTGAGTCGAAGGTCTCGCTCGCCTGTGAAGGCCGCGCGGCCGGACGTGCGAACACGTCAGTATGTCGACCGCGACATTGGGAGCTACTCCCCTTCGCGACACGAACCGTAGCAGAGGGTTTCACCGAGTGACCAACCCTGCGACCGCGACGCCGATCACATCCCCACCCCAGGGTCGAGACCGGCCCGGCGCAGGATGCGGGGCACGATCCAGGCCGCGCCCTCGGCCGAGAAGTGCAGGCCGTCCGGGCGCGGTACCCGGCCGTCGACCTCGTCGGTACAGCGGCCGTGCGGGCAGACCAGGTCGTCGATCCGGATCACGGTTATCCGGCCGCCGAAACTCGCCGCGACCGACCGTCGGAGTGCGTTGTACTGCACGAACCGCGGGTCGGACGCCTGCGCGCGGCAGGTCGCGAGCGAGCGTCCGAGACGTCGGCAGAGCGAGTCGGCCAGCGGGACCGGCTCGATCACCACGACCCGGGCTCCGCCCGAGGTCAGCCGCTGGAACGCGTCGGTGAGCCGGGCGCGGACGTAGGCGACGTGGGCCGGGGTGCCGGCGCGGACGACCGTTCCGTCGGGACGGCGGACCGCGAACGCCTCCCAGCGGGAGTGGACGAGGACCAGCGTCGGGTGGAAGCGGGTCAGCAACTGACCCTGCACCGACGGGACGACCGACGGGCAGCGGCGGCCGGCCGCGTACGCCGAGCCGTCCGACTCGACCATCAGCAGCGCGGCGACCGAACAGGAGCTGACCGAACCGTCGGCGTACCCCCACCCGTTCGCGGTGGCCACCCGGCGCAGCGCGGGCGCGAGGCTCCGCGCGACCGAGTCACCGGCCGTGGCCAGCCGGACGGGCTCGTCCGCGGCCGCCTCCCCGGGCGCCTCGACGTGGTCGTCCACCAGCGGCGGGGCCGCCCGGATCGTCGAGATCAGGACGACGGCGAGCACGACGGCGAACGCGGCCGGGGCCAGCAGCAGGTGCCTCCGCCTCGGCGGAGGCCGGTGCCGGGCCCGCGACCCGGCCCGGAACCGGGTCTCGACCAGCACGTACGACGACACGGCCAGCACCACGGTGAGCCCGACCTTGGCGACCACGGCCACCACCGGCACCGACGCGAACGCCCCCGACGTGAACACCGCGGCCCCGTCGATCCAGCAGTACACCGGCCAGTGCCAGAGGTACAGCGCGTAGGAGACCCGCCCGATCTGCGGCAGGGGCCCCACGGCCAGCAGTTTCCCGGCCCCGGACGCCACCGCTCCGACCAGCACCGCCGCCGCCACCGCGACCCCGAACCCGGCCCCCCAGTAGTAGCCGGCCCAGGAGTCCGACACGAGCGCCGACGCCACCAGCAGCCCGGCCCCGGCCGGCAGCGCGGCCCGGACCAACCACCGACGCACCACCGTGCCGTACCGCCCGAGCAGCAGCAGCGCCACCACGGCCCCGGCGAGCAGGGCATGGGCTCGCGTGTCGGTGCCGTAGTAGGCCCGCGACGGGTCGTCGGCGCTGTACCGGGCGGCCATCCACACCGCGGAGACGACCGCCAGGACGCCGGCGACGACCAGCAGCCGACGCCTGATCACGACCACCAGCACCGGCCAGACGAGGTAGAACTGCTCCTCGACCGCGAGCGACCACGCGTGACGCAGCGGCGACGGCGGCGCGAACGCGTCGACGTACGACTGCCCGGACGCGACGAACCGCCAGTTCGCGGCCTGGAGCACGGTCCAGAGGCCGTCCGCGCGCAACGAGCTCAGGCGGTAAGCGGGCATCGTGAACGCCGCGACCGCGCACACGACCGCGACCATCAGCAGCGCCGCGGGCAGCAACCGGCGGGCCCGCCGGACGTAGAACCTGGTCAGCCCCGGACGCTGCACCAGCAGCGTCGTGATCAGGAACCCGGACAGCGCGAAGAACACGTCGACGCCGAGGAATCCGCCCGGAAGCAGGCGCGCGTCGAGGTGGTAGACGAGCACCGCGATGACGGCCAGCGCGCGCACACCGTCCAAACCCGGAACGTACGAAAGCTCGGTAGTGAGCCATTTCACACGACTAACATCACCAAGGCGCGACAATTGCGCTATTTGTCGCGAATGATTATGTAGTTGAGTGATATTTCGCCGGGTTTGCATCAGAACGGATGCTAGCGAGATGCGCTATTTGGTGCGGTCCCGTGGGGCTCGTCCGTTTAGTCAGCGAGCGGCGCTCACGCGCCCGTCCGGTAGGGCCCGCTTTGCCCATTCTTCTCCCGTCGAATTACGTCGACGATTTGGCGCGGCCATTTCTGCGGCATTTCCCGACCGGGGAAACAGCCATTACCGGAACTGGACCCCGCCATTGTTCGTTGCCGCTTCGAGCCCACGTAACCCCTGGCAGACCCGGGTGCGAACAGCGATTATCGCCAGGGTCAGCGGGTATCCGAATCGAGAGCTTGACTCCATCGCAATGATGCCGATGTAGCCGGGAAGAGACACGACCGGCAGGACGAGGGCGGGGCGCGTGGCAGCAGGGCGGAAGACCGGCACGCCGTGGACCACGGTGGGGCTGATCGTGGGCGTTGCCCTCCTGCTGGTCTCGGTCGGCACGATCGGTGCCGCCTGGGCGATCAGCGCCCGCTACGACAAGAACATCAAGCGCGCCGACCTGCTCGGCGACATCCCGACGACGGTCCGCACCGACGAGAGCGGCAACACGGTCGTTCCCGACCGGAGCATCACCGGCCCGCTGAACTTCCTGGTGCTCGGCTCCGACTCCCGGCTCGCGGTCACCGGGATCGAGGCCGACACGATCGGGCAGCGCTCCGACACGATCATGCTGGTCCACGTCACTACGGATCTGAAGAGCGCATACGTCGTCTCGATCCCGCGCGACAGCTACGTGCACATCCCGGCCGGCGGCGGCTGGCAGGGCGGCAACAACAAGATCAACGCGGCGTTCTCGTTCGGCGGGCCGGCGCTGGCCGCCAAGACCGTCTACGAGCTCACCGGCCTGCCGCTCGACGGCGCGGTGGTCGTCGATTTCAACAGCGTCCGGACGATGGTGAACGCGGTCGGGGGCATCCGGGTCTGCACGACGTACACGGTCCGCTCGATCCACACCGGGCGGGTCTGGCCCAAGGGTTGCAACCACATGGGCGGCGACTCGGCCCAGGACTTCATGCGCCAGCGCTACAACGTCCCCGGCAGCGACTTCGGGCGCATCCACAACCAGCAGCTGGTGCTGAAGTCGCTGCTGGCCCGGGCGGTCAGCGGCGGCACGCTCTCCAACCCGCTGCGCTTCGACGCGTTCCTCCGGGCCGCGACCGGCGCGATCACCGTCGACGACGACATGAACGTGGAGGGGCTCGCGCTCGCGCTGCGCAACCTCCGTCCCGACGACATCACGTTCGCGACGCTGCCTTATACGTCCGACTCGTACTGGACGCCGTTCGGCGACGCGGTGAAGCTCGACGACAAGGCCATGGCGTCGATGTTCGCCGCGATCAACGAGGATGCGTTGCCCGAGTGGCAGGCGACGCAGAACACCAAGACGACGAGCCTCGCCGGCGACGACGCTCCCGCCCCGAGCGCCAGCACCGCGACCAACTAGTTGAGGCTGGCTACCGCTCGCGCCACCGTCGACTCCAGCAGATCGGACCGGAACGCGCAGAGCGTCAACGTGAACCGGGCAACCCCGTGCTCCGGCGCAACCAGCTTCATCACGCACCCCCGGCTCTCCGCCGCCCCGACCAGCGTGTCGAGCAACCGCACTCCGGCGCTGTCCAGGAACGTCACCCCGGTCAGGTCCAGCACCACGGCCAGCGCGTCCGCGGTCTCCTGACTCACGACGTCGCCCAGCTCCGGCGCGGTGCCCAGGTCGATCTCGCCCGAGAACGACACCAGCCTGGCCGCACCGTTCTCCAGATCGCCGACCGAGACGGCCGCCGGTCTCTCGATCGCTACCTCGTCCCCCGTCATGGCCCCACCCATCTCACCCGCCGGGACATCGTCACGGTCGTGCCCCGACTCCGGTCGGCGCTGACCCGATCGACCGTGACTTCGTCCATCAGTCGTTTCATCAGCATCAGCCCGCGCCCGCGGTCGGGCGGGGTCTCCCGTGGCTGCCAGAGTCCGCTGTCGCGGATCGTCACGTCGACGCGCTCGTCGACGATCGAGGCCGAGATCGACACCGTGCGCGGCCCGGCGCCGCTCCCCCCGGTGCGGTAGCCGTGTTCGATCGCGTTCCCGATCGCCTCCGAGCAGGCCAGGACGATCGCGAACCCGTCGTGCTTGTCGACCTCGTGGTCGGCCAGCCAGGCCCGGAGCCGGTTGCGGACGCCGGTGAGCTCGCCGAGATCGGCCGGGATCTCCTCCTCGAACGGCGTCGACTCCGCGAGCGACAGCGCCAGCAGGCAGACGTCGTCGCGGGCGCCCTCGTCGAGCAGCATCGTCTCGGACAGGCTCTCGACGATCGCCGCCGCGGACGACGTCCGGTGCTTCTCCATCTCCTCGCGCAGCAGCTCGAGCCCGCGCCAGATCAGCCGGCCCCGGCGCTCGACCAGCCCGTCGGTGTAGAGCAGCAGCCGCGCGCCCGGCAGCAGCGTGACCTCGGCCTCCGACCGGCCCGGCTGTCCGGCGTAGGCGTCCAGCGGGGTCGACCGGCCGTCCCAGAGGTACTGCGCCTCCTCGTCGCCCTGGACCAGCAACGGCGGGAAGTGGCCGGCGCAGGCGTAGCGCACGAACCCGGTGCGCGGGTTGAGCTCCAGGTAGATCAGCGTCGCCATCCGTCCGGCGTCGAACTGACCGACGAACCGGTCGAGCTGGTCGAGCAGCGCGGCCGGGCCGAGGCCCGCCCCGGCCAGCGCGCGGATCGCGCTGCGGATCTGACCCATCGCGCTGGCCGCGTTCAACCCTCGGCCGACGACGTCCCCGACGACGATGCCGATGCGGTCGTCGCCCAGCTCGAACGCGTCGTACCAGTCGCCACCGACCTCGAGGTTCTCCATCGCCGGCCGGTAGTGGGTGGCGATCCGCAGGCCCTGGCGGCGGGGCAGGCCGCCGGAGAGCAGGCTGCGCTGCAGCGTGTACGCGACCTCACGCTCCTGCTCGTAGCGGCGGGCGTTGTCCAGCGCGAGCGCCGCGGTGGCCGCCACCTCGGCGCAGTACGCGACCTCGTCGACGCTGAACGCACGGCCGTAGCGGCCGAGCACCAGCGCGCCGAGCGTGCGGCCGGAGGCGCGCAACGGTAGCGCGAGCCACCAGTTCGCCGGCCGCGGCCCGGACGGCGTGATCGGCAGCCGCTCGGCCACCAGCTTGGGCCGGTTCCCGGCGACGACCTGGGCGATCAGGTTGCCGGCCCGGCCGGGCTCGATGCCGATCAGGTTGCCGATGCCGGTGGCCGGCAGCCGGGCCGAGCGGGCGTGGGCGAGCCGGCGGGTGCCCTCGTGCTCGACGAACTCGACGCTCGCGACCTCGGCCAGCTCCCGGGTGACCATCTCGACCAGCTTCTCGGCCCGGTCGACCAGCCCGACCCGCTCCTCCAGCGCCCGGCCCGAGGAGGCCAGGAAGTCCGAGCGCTCGGCCGCCTTCTCGGCCTCGGCGTGCAGCACCGCCCGCTCCAGCGCCTGCCCGCCCTGCCGGCCCAGCGCGTGCAGCAGCTCGCGGTCTTCCTCGTCGAGCAGACGCGGCTCGGTGCAGCCAGCGGCCAGCACGCCGACACGCTGGTCGCCGACGTCGAGCGGGATGACGACGAGCGTCCCGACGTTCGTGCGCTCCATCGCGGCGGCGATCAGCGGGTGGTGCGGCTGGATGGACTCCGGCGAGTCGATCAGCACCGGGCCGTTGCGTCTCGTCCGGAACGTCGCCGGGTCGGGCATCGGGATGTGCGCGAACTCGGAGAAGTCGCTGATGTTCACCGCGGCGATCTGGATCAGCCCGTTGGCCGGGAGCGTCGCCGTGTCGTTGCCGAGCGCCTCGTCGGCCTCGGTCGCGGTCGCCAGCTCGTTGCGGTCGAGCAGCCAGAGCCCGGCCCGGTCGCCCTGGACGACCAGCAGGGCGGCGTCCACCAGGGCTTGTCCGACCGCGGGCAGGTCGCCGGCCGCGGCGAGCTCGGCCGCGACCGCCTGCAGGGCGCGGACCCGCGCCTCCGAACGCTCGGCGCGCTGACGCTGCGCCAGCAGCTCCAGCTCGTAACGGCGACGGTCGATCGCGCCGAACACCGTCGTCCGGATGACGGCCGGGTTGCCTGCGTCGTCGCGGTCGAGGACCGCGTTGACCAGGACCGGCTGTCTCTGCCCGTGGACGTCCTTGATGTCGACGGCGATCTCGCGGACGTGCCCCTGCATGAGCAGCAGCGGCGAGTAGTGCGTCTCGTAGAAGATCTGGTCGCCCGGCACGAGCAGGTCCTGGAAGCGCAACCGGCCGACCACCTCGTCGGCGTCGTACCCGGTGGAGGCCAGGAAGTGCCGGTTGACCTGGACGATCAGGCCACCGGGGTCGGTGACGACGAAGCCGCAGGGGGCCTGGTCGAGCGGCTCGGCCAGCTCGGAGTCGTCCGGCGCGGGATCAGCGGCGGCCGGGTCGTCGGCCGACGACGAGACGAAGCCGGCCACCCGCCGACGCGGACGGGCCATCGGCCGACGCCGGCCGGATCCGGTAGCGGCCGACGTGATCTCGGCAGCCGGGTTCGGCCGCTCCGACATGTCCACTCCCTACTCCCCCCAGAGCATTACGACCGGTCAGCAGAAACCTTGCATGGCGGAGATCGTCTCGGCCGGCGCGCTCAGGTGCGGGCAGTGACCGGTCGCGGAGAGCAGGACGTACTCGCTCTCCGGCAGGTGCTCGTGCACGTACTCGCCGACGACCTCCGGCGCGATCACGTCCGCGGTGCACTGCAGCACCAGCGACCGGACCGGCATCTTGGCCAGGTCGCCCCGGTTGTCGCCGAGGAACGTGACCCGGGCGAACTGCTGGGCGATCGCCGGATCGGTGCGGCAGAAGCTGTTCGTCAGCTCCTCACCGAGCTCCGGACGATCGCCGTTGCCCATGATCACGGGGGCCATCGAGCTCGACCATCCCAGGTAGTTGCTTTCCATCGAGTCGAGTAAACCGGTCAGGTCCTCTTCGCGAAATCCGCCGACGTATCCGGTCGAGTCGTCATCGAGGTAGCGCGGCGACGGACCGATCATCACCAGGCTCTTGAACCGGTCGGGCTGCTCGATCGAGGCCAGCCCGCCGATCATCGAGCTCACCGAATGCCCGACGAACACGACGTCGTTCAGGTCGAGCTCCTCGAGCACGTCCAGGACGTCCCGGGCGTAGCCGGAGAGCGACGAGTACCGGTCGGCGTCGTAGGCCGCCAGTTCCGATTTTCCGTGCCCGACGTAGTCGAACGCGACGATCCGGTAGCGGTCGGAGAAGGCGGGCATCAGGTACCGCCACATCGACTGGTCACAGCCGAACCCGTGCGCGAACACCATGGCCGGTCCGCCTTCGCGTCCGGTCAGCGAAACGTTGTTCCTGGTCAGGATGCTCATCACGACTCGCATTCGAGGGGGGCGAAAGGGCGTGGCTACACAGCGTCATCCGGGGGTGACCTTACCGCTTCACCGAAGTCCGACGCGAGAATCCCCGTTGAAAAAAGTGATATCACTTTGCTAGTCTGGAGCTATCCGCACAGGAGGAGAGCATGATGTCCACCACCGAACAGCTCGTCGAGATGCCGGCCCCGCAGGTCCGCGAGCAGCGCACCGACGGGTTGCCGGGCTGGCCGATGGCCGGTCTGTTGTTCCTGGGTTTGCTGGTCAGCGTCGCGCTGGTGATCGTGGGCGGGGTGACCGCGCCGGGCGTGGTGCCGGTGACGCTGGCGATCCTCGGCGCCCTGCTCGGCCTGGCCGTGCTGATCTGCCTGGCCGGGCTCACCGCGGTGGCCCCGGGCGAGGCCCGGGTCGTCCAGCTGCTCGGCCACTACACCGGGACGATCCGCACCGACGGCCTGCGCTGGGTCAACCCGCTCACCAAGCGGGAGAAGGTCTCGACCCGGGTCCGCAACCACGAGACCGAGCTGGCCAAGGTGAACGACGCCGACGGCAACCCGATCCAGATCGCCGCCGTGGTCGTCTGGCAGGTCTCCGACACGGCCAAGGCCGTGTTCGAGGTCGACGACTTCGTCGAGTTCGTCGCGATCCAGAGCGAGACCGCGGTCCGGCACATCGCGAACAGCTACCCCTACGACGCGGCCGAGGACCAGCTCTCGCTGCGCGACAACGCGGACGAGATCACCGGCCGGCTCTCGGCCGAGATCGCCGCCCGGGTCACCGCGGCCGGCGTCGAAGTGATCGAATCGCGTATCACCCGGCTCTCGTACGCCCCGGAGATCGCCCAGGTCATGTTGCAGCGTCAGCAGGCGAACGCGGTGGTCGCGGCCCGGCGCCGGATCGTCGAGGGCGCGGTCGGCATGGTCGAGATCGCCCTGGCCCGGCTGGCCGAGCAGGACGTCGTCGACCTGGACGAGGAACGGAAGGCCACGATGGTCAGCAACCTGCTCGTCGTCCTGTGCGGCGACCGGGGCACGCAGCCGATCGTCAACGCCGGAACCCTGTACTGAGGTAACCCGATGGCCAGCGAGCGCAAGAAGCTCTTGTTGCGGCTCGACCCGGCCGTGCACGACGCGCTGGCGCGGTGGGCGTCCGACGAACTGCGCAGCACGAACGCGCAGATCGAGTTCGTCCTGCGCCGCGCGCTGGGCGAGGCCGGCCGGCTGCCCCGCGAGGCGGGCCGCATGCGCGGCCCCGGCCGGCCCCGCAAGAGCGACGAGACCGGCTCCGAACAGGAGGAATGAACGATGGAGCTCTCCCTTCCGGCGAGGCTGTTCCTGCTCGCCTACGACCCGAAGAAGCGTCGGCTGACCAACCGCACCCACCTCGGCGTCCTGCTGCGGTCGGCCGCACTGACCGAGTTGGTGTTCGACGGGCAACTGACCGACGCCGACGGCCGGGTGGTGGCCGGCGGGGCCACCAGCGACCCGGTGCTCTCGCCGGTGCTGGCCGACGTCGCCGCGGGCACCCGGCCGCGCAAGTGGCAGAGCTGGGTCGACCGGCGCACGTCGGCGACGATCGCCGCGGTGCGGGAGCAGCTGGCGGCCTCGCACGTCATCCGGGCCGAGCGACGCAAGGTGCTGGGCCTGTTCCCGGTCTGGAGCATCGAGCTGCGCGACACCAGGCTGCGCAGCAAGCTGGCCGAGAACGCCCGCCGGACGTTACGGGGCGGCGAGCCGGTCGAACGCGTCGACCGGCGGGACGCGGCGGTGGTGGCGCTGGCCGCGGCCGGGCTGCTGGGCAACGTCGTCTCGCGCGGCGATCGGCGGCAGTACAAGCGGCGGATCGACGCGCTCTCGGAGCAGGTCGGGCCGACCGTGCGGGCACTGCGCAAGGCCGTCCAGTCACAGCAGGCGGCGGCCGCGTCGGGCTGACGGCTACTCGTCCTCGAGCGGGGGCTCGGCGACCAGGGCGGCGAGCGCGGTCGTGATCGGGACGGAGGCCACCAGGCCGATCGTGCCGACCAGCGAGCGGACGATCTCGCTGGCGATCGACTGGCCGGTCACCAGCGAGCCGAGGCTCTGGCCGCTCACCGAGATCAGCAGGAGCAGCGGCAGCGAGGCCCCGGCGTACGCCAGCACGATCGTGTTCACCGCCGACCCGACGTGCGCCCGCCCGACCCGGATCGCCGCCCGGTACAGGTCGAAGCGGCTGCGGGGCGTCCGGGCCAGCTCGGCCACCACCTCGGCCTGCGTCACGGTCACGTCGTCGAGGACGCCCAGCGAGCCGATGATGATGCCGGCCAGCAACAGGCCACGCATGTCGACGCCGCCCTCGACGGTCGAGAGGTAGACGCTCGACTCGTCGCCCAGGCCGGTCAGCTCGGTCAGCGCGGTGAACCCGGCCCCGAGCAGGCCGGTCAGCACCAGGCTGGCCAGCGTCCCCAGGATCGCGACCGACGTCCGGACCGAGACGCCGTGCGTCAGGTACAGCACGGCGAACATGATCGCGGCCGAGCCGACGACCGCGACCAGCAACGGCGGCGAGCCACCGAGGATGCCGGGGATGACGAAGAGCAGCAGGACCGCGAAGCTGACGATCAGCCCGCCGATCGCGGCCAGGCCGCGGATCCGTCCGAACGCGATGACGACGGCCGCCGAGAGCGCCACCAGCAGCCAGAGCGAACCGGCCCGCTGCTTGTCGACGATCGTGTAGCGGGACGCGTTGTCGCCGGTGCCGGCGATCACCAGCAGCACGACCTTGTCGTCGACGTGGACGCTCGGCGAGCCCGGTCCCTGCGGGAGTTCCATCGAGACCGTGTCGCCCTGGCCGGTGCCGTCGGTGACCTTGACCGTGGCGGTGCCGCACGGGCCGGTGATCGAGCCGGCGTCGGCCTCGGAGGTCTGCGGGCACGACTGTTCGACGACCTGGGTGACCGTGCCCTCGGCGCGCTGCTGCTGGGCGCTCTGCTGGTTCGCGCTGCTGTAGTGGATCTGGCCCGGCCAGAGCAGGATCAGGCCGACGATCGTGGCCAGGACGGCCGGGACGAGGATCGCGATCACGGCTTTGCGGGTGCGCTCGGAGACCGGGTTGGTGGCCGAGTGGACGTGGCTGTGCACGTACTCGCCCTCGGCCAGCCCGGCCCCGACGTGCTGGTGCTGTTCGTGGTGGCGTGCGTCCTGGCGGGGCTGGGCCGGCTGCGGGGGGATCGGTACGGCGGCTCGGCCGGAGGAGTGGTCCGGGTGGTCGGGTGGGTGGCCCGGGTTGCGGAAGTTGAGCTGGTCGTACGTACCTTCCGCGTACTGCGGCGGGGGCGCACCGTAGGCGTACGGATCGTCGGCGGGCGGCCAGCCCGGCGGAGGACCGTTCCGGTCGGCCATCTGATGCTCCTCCGACACGGCTACAGTTCCGCCGAATCAAAGCAGACGTGCCTACCGAACGCGAGGAGCGGGTGTGACCGCTGAGAGCCGCCCGGACGGCGTCCGGCTGACGTTACTGACGCACCCGGCGACCGACGCGCTCGCCACCACCGCGTTTCCCCAGGACGAACCGCTCCTCCCGGCCGGAGTGCGGGCGGCCCGGGACGCGGCGGGGCGGCTGGCCGGGTTCCGCTCGGCGGCCTGGCGGTGCGGCCCGGCCCTGCGCTGCCGGCAGACCGTCGCCGCGTTGGGCGGCACCGGCGTCACGATCGACGACGGCCTCGACGAGTGCGACTTCGGGCACTGGCGCGGGCGGACGCTCGACGAACTGGCCGCCGCCGATCCGTCCGGTTTGGAGGCCTGGCTCACCGACCCGGACGCCGCCCCGCACGGCGGCGAGTCCGTGCGCGACCTGCTGTACCGGGCGACGAAGTGGCTCGACGAGGTCGGTACCGGCCCGGTCCGGACGGTCGCGGTGACCCACGCGTCGATCGTGAAGGCCGTGTTGGTGGTGGCGCTGAACGCCCCGCCGTCGGCGTTCTGGCGCCTCGACGTCGCTCCGCTGACCCGGACCGACCTGTCCGGCCGGCCCGGGGCCTGGACGGTCCGGCGCACGGCCGAGCGGCTCCGGTCAGACGCCGAGTAGCGCCCGGACAGAACCGATCCAGCGGTTACCCGGGCCACACTTCCGCGGGGGTCGAGCGCATCCGGCCCTACCATCCGGACATGACGGTGCCGTCCGAGAAACTGTCCCTGGCCGCCGGCTTCGAGCCGGCCGATCGGGCCCGCTGGCGGGAGCTCGCACTCGCTGTGCTGCAGAAATCCCGTCGCGCCACCGACGAGACCCCGGCCGAGGCGGTCGACGACCTGCTCAGCACGGTGACCTACGACGGGATCCGGATCTCGCCGCTCTACACCGCGGGCGGGAGCCCGGAACCCGGCGCGCCGGGCTTCCCGCCGTTCGTCCGCGGCAACCGTCTGCGTGACACGACCGCCGAGGGTGGCGAGCGCCCCGGCGGGTGGGACGTCCGTCAGCGGCACGCCGACCCCGACGTCACGGCGACGAAGGCGGCGATCGCCGCCGACCTGGAGAACGGGGTCACGTCCCTCTGGCTGGTCCTCGGCGACGCCGGCCTCCCGGTCGCCGCGCTGCCCGAGGTGCTCACCGACGTCTACCTGGACCTGGCCCCGATCTCGATCGACGCCGGCCCCCGGACGCGGGAGGCCGCCGAGGCGTTCTTCGGCCTGGCCGCCTCCGCGCCCGACGGCGGCGCCGTCGGCAGCAACCTGGGTGCCGATCCGATCGGCCTGAGCGCCCGCACCGGAGTCCCGGCCGACCTGACCGTGCTCACCGACCTCGCCCGGCGCACCTCCGGCACCGGAATCCGGGCCGGGCTCGTCGACGCGACGGTCTACCACGAGACCGGCGGCTCGGACGCCCAGGAGCTCGGCCTCTCGATCGCCACCGGCGTCGCCTACCTCCGCGCGCTCACCGACGCCGGCCTCCCGGTTGGGGCCGCGCTGGACGAGCTCGAGTTCCGCTACGCGGCCACCGCCGACCAGTTCCTCACGATCGCCAAGTTCCGGGCCGCTCGCCGCCTCTGGGCCCGGGTGGCCGAGGTCAGCGGGGCCCCGGACTCGCCGCAGCACCAGCACGCGGTCACCAGCAGCGCGATGATGACCGGCCGCGACCCCTGGGTGAACCTGCTCCGCACCACGCTGGCCTGCTTCGGCGCGGGCATCGGCGGCGCCGACGCGGTCACCGTCGCCCCGTTCGACGCGGTCCTCGGCCTCCCCGACGCGTTCTCCCGCCGGATCGCCCGCAACACCCAGTCACTGCTGCTCGAGGAGTCCTCGCTCGGCCGCGTCCTCGACCCGGCCGGCGGCTCCTGGTACGTCGAGAGCCTCACCGACGAGCTGGCCCACGCGGCCTGGGAGGTCTTCACCGGCGTCGAGCGGGCCGGCGGCATCGCCGCGGCCCTGGCCTCCGGCCAGGTCGAACGCGACCTCGCGACGGTCTGGGAGCAGCGGAAGGCCAACCTGGCGCACCGCCGGGACCCGCTCACCGGCGTCAGCGAGTTCCCGAACCTCACCGAGAAACTGCCGATCCGGACGCCGTCCCCGGCGCCGCGCAGCGGCGGGCTCCCCCGCGTCCGCTACGCCCAGGACTTCGAGGCCCTGCGGGACGCCGCCGACGCCGCCCCGCAACGCCCGGCCGTCTTCCTGGCCACGCTCGGTCCGTTGGCCGCGTACACCGCCCGGGCGACGTTCGCTGCGAACCTGTTCCAGGCCGGCGGCATCGAGACGATCCCGGCCGGCCCTGACCTGGGCCCGGCTGAACTGGCCGGAGCGTTCCGGGCCAGCGGCGCCACGGTCGCGGTGCTCTGCTCGACCGACAAGATCTACGCCACCGACGGCGAGACCGCGGCCGCCGCGCTCCAGGACGCCGGAGCCACCCGGATCTGGCTCGCGGGCAGGAACGGCACGCTGCCGAACGTCGAGAATTACGTTTTCAGCGGGTGCGACGCGGTCGGGGTGCTGACGACGACGCTCGACGACCTGGGAGTGGCGCGATGACGATCCCGGACTTCTCGAACCTCGAGCTCGGCGCGCCGCGAGGCGCGACCGCAGAGCAGTGGGCCGCCGCGGCCGGGAACCCTCCGACCTGGGACACGCCGGAAGGCATCCCGGTCGAGCCGCTCTACACCGCGGCCGACACGGCCGGCCTGGACTTCCTCGACACCTACCCGGGCATCGCGCCGTACCTCCGCGGCCCCTACCCGACGATGTACGTCACCCAGCCCTGGACGATCCGGCAGTACGCGGGCTTCTCGACGGCGGCCGAGTCCAACGCGTTCTACCGCCGCAACCTGGCCGCCGGGCAGAAGGGCCTCTCGGTCGCGTTCGACCTGGCCACGCACCGCGGCTACGACTCCGACCACCCGCGGGTCGCCGGTGACGTGGGCATGGCCGGGGTGGCGATCGACTCGATCTACGACATGCGCCAGCTGTTCGACGGGATCCCGCTCGACCAGATGTCGGTGTCGATGACGATGAACGGCGCGGTACTGCCGGTGCTCGCGCTGTACATCGTCGCGGCCGAGGAGCAGGGCGTCGCTCCCGAACAGCTGGCCGGGACCATCCAGAACGACATCCTCAAAGAGTTCATGGTCCGCAACACGTACATCTATCCGCCGCAGCCGTCGATGCGGATCATCTCCGACATCTTCGCGTTCACCTCGCAGCGGATGCCCCGCTTCAACTCGATCTCGATCTCCGGCTACCACATCCAGGAGGCCGGAGCGACGGCCGACCTGGAGCTGGCCTACACGCTGGCCGACGGCGTCGAGTACCTCCGCGCGGGCGCCGCCGCGGGCCTGGAGATCGACAAGTTCGCGCCCCGGCTGAGCTTCTTCTGGGCGATCGGCATGAACTTCTTCATGGAGGTCGCGAAGTTGCGGGCCGCACGCCTGCTCTGGGCGCGCCTGACGAAGGAGGCCGGCGCGACGAACCCCAAGTCGCAGTCGCTCCGGACTCACTCCCAGACCTCCGGCTGGTCGCTCACCGCCCAGGACGTGTTCAACAACGTGGTGCGCACCTGCGTCGAGGCGATGGCGTCGACCCAGGGCCACACGCAGTCGCTGCACACGAACGCGCTCGACGAGGCGCTGGCGCTGCCGACCGACTTCTCGGCCCGGATCGCCCGGAACACCCAGCTGCTGCTCCAGCACGAGTCCGGCACGACCCGGGTGATCGATCCCTGGGGCGGCTCGTCCTACGTCGAGCGGCTGACCCACGACCTGGCTCAGCGGGCCTGGGGGCACATCCAGGAGGTCGAGGCGGCCGGGGGCATGGCCCAGGCGATCAACGACGGGATCCCGAAGCTGCGGATCGAGGAGGCCGCGGCCCGCACGCAGGCCCGGATCGACTCCGGCCGCCAGCCGGTCATCGGCGTCAACCGGTACCGGCCGGACGCCGACGAGCCGATCGAGGTGCTGCGGGTCGACAACGCGTCGGTGCGCCGCGAGCAGCTCCTGAAGCTGGAGAAGCTCCGGGCCGAGCGCGACCCGCGCGCGGTCGAGGACGCGCTGACCGCGCTCACCAAAGCGGCCGACGCCGGCGACGGGAACCTGCTGGCCCTGGCCGTCGACGCGGCTCGGGCCAAGGCCACGGTCGGCGAGATCTCGGACGCGCTGGAGAAGGTCTACGGGCGTCACGCCGGCCAGATCCGTACGATTTCCGGCGTGTACCGGGATGAGGCGGGTGGGGCCGGGAACGTCGCCGCGGCTCGCTCCGCGACCGCCGACTTCGAGGCCGCCGAGGGACGCCAGCCGCGGATCCTCGTCGCCAAGATGGGCCAGGACGGGCACGACCGGGGTCAGAAGGTGATCTCGTCGGCGTTCGCCGACCTCGGCTTCGACGTCGACGTCGGCCCGCTGTTCCAGACCCCGGCCGAGGTGGCCCGCCAGGCCGTGGAGGCCGACGTGCACATCGTCGGGGTGAGCACGCTGGCCGCCGGCCACCTGACCCTGGTGCCCGCGCTGCGCGCGGAACTGGCCGCGCTCGGCCGCGACGACATCATGATCGTCGTCGGCGGCGTCATCCCCCCGGCCGACGTGTCGCCGCTCGCCGACCTCGGCGCGTCCGCGGTCTTCCTCCCCGGCACGGTGATCGCCGACGCGGCCCTCGGCCTCCTGGCCGAGCTACGCACCCGTCTCGGTCACCCTGACCCGTCGTGACTTTTTGCTACGCCGCCCGGCGAACCACCGCCCGGCCGGTCGAATCTCGGCGGAACGCGGAATGAGCCGACCTCCGGCCCCGGATGTCGATGCCTACGCGGCCGGCGTGCTCGCCGGAGACCGGGCGTGGATCGCGCGGGCGATCACGCTGGTGGAGTCCCGCCGGGCCGACCACCGCGTCGCCGCCCAGGACCTGCTGGTCCGGCTCACCGGCGCGGCGCCGGCCCGGGTGCGGCGGGTCGGCATCACCGGCGTCCCCGGCGTCGGCAAGTCGACGTTCATCGACGCGCTGGGCGTGTCGCTGACGTCGGCCGGTCATCGGGTGGCCGTGCTGGCCGTCGACCCGTCGTCGACCCGGACCGGGGGCTCGATCCTCGGCGACAAGACCCGGATGGCCCGGCTGGCCGTGGACCCGTCCGCCTTCATCCGGCCCTCGCCGAGCGCGGGCACGCTCGGTGGTGTCGCCAAGGCCACGCGCGAGGCGATGGTGGTCGTCGAGGCGGCCGGGTACGACGTCGTGCTGGTGGAGACCGTCGGCGTCGGGCAGTCCGAGACCACGGTGGCCGAGATGGTCGACTCGTTCCTGCTGCTGACGCTGGCCCGCACCGGTGATCAGCTGCAGGGCATCAAGAAGGGCGTCCTCGAGCTGGCCGACGTCATCGCGGTGAACAAGGCCGACGGGCCGCACGTGCGCGACGCTCAGCGGGCCGCGCGCGAGCTCGCCGGAGCGCTGCGGCTGATCCACAGCGAGCACACCGTCCCGGTCCTGACCTGCAGTGCCGCCGACGGCACCGGGCTGACCGAGATCTGGGACCAGATCGTCCAGCACCAGGACCGGCGGGCCGCCTCGGGTGCCCTGGAGGCGCGCAGGCGCGAGCAGCAGGTGCGGTGGGTCTGGACGATGGTGCAGGACCGCCTGCTGTCCTCGCTGCGGGACGACCCGCGGGTGGCCGAGCTGGCGCCGAAGGTCGAGCAGCAGGTGGCGGACGGGACGCTGACGCCCGCCCTGGCCGCCGACGAGATCCTGGACGCGTTCCGGACGCCGTAGGGTCGGGTGCGTGCAACTCGATGCCGCTGCCCTGGAGTTCGTGACCGCCCGCCACCTGGCCACGCTGACGACGCTGCGCCCGGACGGGACGCCGCACGTCACGCCGGTGGGGTTCACGTGGGATTCCGATGCGGGCCTCGCGCGGGTGATCTGTTCCGGTCCGTCGCGGAAGGCGCGCAACGCGGCCGAGACCAAGCGGGTCGCGCTGTGCCAGGTCGAGGGCGGCCGGTGGATCACGCTCGAGGGTGTGGCGTCGGTGGTGTCCGACCCGGAGCGGGTCCGCGAGGCCGAGGAGCGGTACGCGGCGCGCTACCGCCAGCCCCGCGAGAACCCGCTGCGCGTCGTTCTGGAGATCACCGTGGACCGGGTGCTCGGCCGGTTCTGACGACTAATCGGGGTTATTTCGGCCCGGATGAGCCCGATAAGTCGTCACTCGCAGCCGATGCCGTCGTCGTCGCGGTCGAGGCCGGCTCGGTAGCCGGGTTCGCCGCGATGGATGGGAGCCGCCCCGGCGGCGCGGACCGCATCGCAGTTGGCGTAGTAGACGCCGGCGGGCGCCTCCGACTTCTTCGGAGGCGCGGGCTTCGGCGCGGTCGTTTTCGGCGTCGCCGGCCGCGGGGCCGCGGTCGTGACCCGGGGCGCCGCCGCGCGGGTCGTCGCCACCGGGTCGGGCACCGATCCGGCGGCGTTCGAGCCGGTCGTTTCGGAACCCGTCGCCGCGCCAGGTACCGCGTCACCCACCAGCGGAGCCGCCGTCTGCGTGGCACTCGGCGACTCGGTCTCCGACGCCGAGGGCGTCACACTCGGCGACGCGGGCTCGGTAGCCGCGACCACCGACGCGGTCGGCGACGGGTCGGGCGAGTCCCCGAACACCGCGACGGCGCCACACACGCCACCGCAGAACAACACGAGCACCCCGCCGAGAAGCAACGCGATCCAGTGCCCCGGACGCAAACCTGTGCGACGGCTGGGAACCTGCGGTGAATGAGTCACCGCGCGATGTTACGAATCCACCACGCGCAGTTCGTACCACCGAGCGTGCACTCGGGGGCGCCACGCGGCCGAAACCCGCGTGCCGACCGGCCGGGGACCGTCCGCCGTCCAGCGGCGCCCGTCACCGCGCGGCCGACCGTTACCGCCGGTCGGGCGGTATCCGTCGGCGGGGCGTCCGGGCCGAACGGGTCGACCCGGACTTGTCAGACCTATTCCAGCGGGCTCGGGTTGGCGGTGGGCGAGAGGACCGCGCCGGCGTTGCGCCAGCCGGTCCAGTCACTCGCCACCCGCCCGACACCCGACTTGGTGTCCCCGAACTCCGCGATCGCCGCGGTGAGCGCCAGCGTCGCGTGCACCTGCGCGAGGGCCGCGTGCGCCGTCATCCACTCCGGCTCCTTGTCGGTAGCCGACTCGGTCGCGTACTTCTGCGCGTGCAAGTAATGCTCTGGTCCGTTCACGAACACTGGATATCCGGGTCGAAACCGGATTAAACAGACGCCCGTCGCCGCTTGTTGTAGAAGTCGAACGCGACCGCCGCGAGCAGCACCAGACCCTTGATGAGCTGCTGCCACTCGGTACCGACGCCCAGGATCGACATGCCGTTGTTCAGGATCCCGATGATCAGACCACCGATGATCGCGCCCGGGATCGTGCCGATACCGCCGGTCACCGCCGCGCCACCGATGAACACCGCCGAGATCGCGTCCAGCTCGAACCCGTTACCCGCGCTCGGGTTGGCCAGGTTCAGCCCCGCGGTGTAGACGAGACCGGCCAGCGCCGAGATCACGCCCATGTTCACGAACAGCCAGAACGTCACCGACTTGGCCTTGACGCCGGACAGCTGGGCCGCCGACAGGTTGCCGCCGATCGCGTACACGTGCCGCCCGAACACCGCCCGGCTCATCACCGCCGTGTACCCGACGACCAGCACCCCGAGGATCACCAGCACGATCGGCGTGCCGTCGTAGCTGGCCAGCTGCACGGTCACCAGCAGGATCAGCGCAACCGCGAACGCCTGCTTGGCGACGAACCACCAGATCGGCTCGTCCTCCAGGTCGTACTTGCGCCGCTCGCGCCGCTGCCGGAACGCGGAGCCCACCAGCGCCAGCGCGGCCAGCACGCCGAGGATCATCGTCAGCGGCTCGTACCCGCTCGACCCGAACGTCGGCAGGAAGCCCGAGCCGAGGTCCCGGAAGCCCTGCGGGAACGGGGCGATCTGCTTGTTGTCGAGCACGATCTGGGCCGCGCCGCGGAACGCGAGCATCCCGCCGAGCGTCACGATGAACGCGGGTATCCCGAAGTACGCGATCCAGTAGCCCTGCCAGGCCCCGACCAGCGCACCCGCCACCAGACAGAGCACCACGGCGACCGGCCACGGCAGGTCCCACTTCGTGATCATCACGCCGGCCAGCGCGCCGATGAACGCGACCACCGACCCCACCGACAGGTCGATGTGCCCGGCGATGATCACCATGACCATGCCGACCGCGAGGATCAGGATGTAGCTGTTCTGGATGATCAGGTTCGAGATGTTGATCGGCTTCAGCGTGATGCCGTCGGTCGTGATCTGGAAGAACACGACGATGACGATCAGCGCGATGAACAGCCCGATCTGGCTGAGCTGGCCGGTCAGGTAACTCAGCACCCCGCCGGCCGGGCGCTTCGCCGGGGCGGTGTCCGCCGGCGGTTTGTCGAGTCCCGTGGGGGCACTCATGCGTCAACCTCCCTGTATTTGGTCATGTACTGCATGAGGTGCTCGGCGGTGGCTTCGCTGCGGGGCACGTCGGCGGTGATGTGGCCCTCGGAGAGCGTGTAGATGCGGTCACAGATGCCGAGGAGCTCCGGCAGCTCGGACGAGATGACGATGATGCCCTTGCCCTCGTCGGCCAGCCGGTTGATGACCGTGTAGATCTCGTACTTCGCGCCGACGTCGATGCCCCGGGTGGGTTCGTCGAGGATGAGCACGTCGGGGTCGGCGAACATCCACTTCGACAGCACGACTTTCTGCTGGTTGCCGCCGGAGAGCTGACCGGCCTTCGTCGTGACGTTCGGCGCCTTGATGTTCATGCTCTGCCGGAACCGGTTCGCGACCGTCGTCTCCTCGGGGTCGCTGACGAACCCGAAGTGCGCGAGCTTGCCCAGCGCGGACCCGGAGATGTTCCGCTTGATGTCGTCGATCAGGTTGAGGCCGTACCGCTTCCGGTCCTCGGTGACGTAGGCGATGCCGGCCTTGATCGCGCGCGGCACCGTGTTCGTCTTCACCTCGACGCCCTGCTTGTAGACGCGTCCGGTGATGCCGGTGCCGTAGCTGTGCCCGAACACGCTCATCGCGAGCTCGGTGCGTCCGGCGCCCATCAGCCCGGCGATCCCGACGATCTCGCCGGCCCGCACGTTCAGCGAAGCCCCGTCGACCACCTTCCGGGTCCGGTCGATCGGGTGGTGGACGGTCCAGTCCTCGATCCGCAGCAGTTCCTCGCCGACGTGCGACTCGTGGTCGGGGAACCGGCTCTCCAGCGAGCGACCGACCATCCCACGGATGATCCGCTCTTCGGAGACGTCGCCGCTCTGCAGTTCGAGGGTCTCGATCATCTTGCCGTCGCGGATGATCGTCACCCGGTCGGCGATCGCCTCGATCTCGTTGAGCTTGTGGCTGATCAGGATGCAGGTGATGCCCTGCTCGCGGAGCTGGCCGATCAACCCGAGCAGGTGCGCGGAGTCGTCGTCGTTCAGCGCCGCGGTGGGCTCGTCGAGGATCAGCAGCTTGACCCGCTTGGAGAGCGCCTTGGCGATCTCGACGAGTTGCTGCTTGCCGACGCCGATGTCGACGATCTTCGTGATCGGGTTGTCGCGCAGCCCGACCCGCTTGAGCAGTTTCGCGGCCTCGAGGTTCGTCTTGTTCCAGTCGATCCAGCCGCGCTTGGCCTGCTCGTTGCCCAGGTAGATGTTCTCGGCGATCGACAGGAACGGGCTCAGCGCCAGCTCCTGGTGGATGATCACGACGCCGGCCGCCTCGGAGTCGTTGATCGACCCGAACCGCACCGGCTGACCGTCGAACTCGATCTCGCCGTCGAACGTGCCGTGCGGATAGACGCCGGAGAGCACCTTCATCAAGGTGGACTTGCCGGCCCCGTTCTCACCGCAGATCGCGTGGACGGTGCCCCGCTCCACCTCGATCGATACGTCCTGCAGGGCGTTGACGCCCGGAAATGTCTTGGTGATGTCCCGCATCACGAGGATCGGGTCTTGCATCTCATACTCCCCTGGCAGGGGCCGGTGGGTGGCGGGCCACCCACCGGCTCACGGCCTACTTGTCCAGTTCTGCCTGGGTGTGGTACCCGGTCGCGATCACGTCCGTCTGGACGTTCTCCTTGGTGATGACGACCGGCGGGAACAGGTAGCTCGGCACGACCTTGACCTTGTTGTCGTAGGTCTTCGTGTCGTTGACCTCCGGCTTCTTGCCGGTGAGCAGGTCGTTGGTCATCGTCGCGGCCTGGTGCCCGAGCTTCCGGGTGTCCTTGAAGATCGTCGAGTACTGCTGACCCGCGAGGATCGACTTCAGGCTCGGCACCTCGGCGTCCTGACCGGTGATGACCGGGAGCTTCTTCGCGCCGTTGCCGTAGCCGGCACCGGTGAGCGCCGACACGATGCCCAGCGAGAGACCGTCGTAGGGCGAGAGCACGCCGTTGACGATCGCGCCACCGGAGTACGACTTCGCGATCAGGTTCTGCATGCGGGCCTTGGCCGTGGCCGGGTCCCAACGCAGGGTCGTGACCTGGTTGAACTGCGTCTGGCCGCTCTTGACGACCAGCACCTTCTTGTCGATGTAGGGCTGCAGCACCGACATCGCGCCCTTGAAGAAGAACGCCGAGTTGCTGTCGTCGTTGCTACCGGCGAAGAGCTCGATGTTGAACGGGCCCTTCTTGCCCAGGTCCTTGCCGTCCTTGTCGACGACGCCGAGGCCCTGCAGCAGGCTGGTGCCCTGCTCCACGCCGACCTTCTCGTTGTCGAACGAGACGTAGTAGTCGACGTTCTTGTTGCCGGTCAGCAGGCGGTCGTAGGAGATGACCTTGATGCCCTGCTTGGCCGCCTCGTCCAGCTGGTCGGAGAGCGAGCCACCGTCGATCGACGCGATGATCAGGACCTTCGCGCCCTTGGTGATCATGTTGCCGACCTGCTGGACCTGCTGCGGGATCTGGTTGTTCGCGTACTCCAGGTCGACCTTGTAACCGGCCTTCTCGAGGTCGGCCTTGACCGCGTCACCGTCGGCGATCCACCGCTCGGAGACCTTGGTCGGCATGGCGACGCCGATCAGCGCGCCCTTGTTGTCGCCGGAACTGGCCTTGTTGTCGTCCGACCCACGGCCACCGCCGCAGGCGGTCAGGGCCAGCGAGAGCCCTACGGCGACGACGCCGCCGAGCACCTTCTTCGCACGCATGCGTTCCATCCTTAATTGGGGGTTTTCACTTCTGGCCGTACACGTTCTGGTAGCGGTCGTAGAGCCGGTCGATCGCTGCCTTGTCGACCGGTTCGACCGGTCCGCCTTGTTGCGCGATGTGGACGGTGCGGGCGACGTCCTCGAGCATCACCGCCGCCTTCACCGCGGCCTTCGCGTCCTTGCCGATCGTGAACGGGCCGTGGTTGCGCATCAGCACGGCCGGCGACCGGTGGTTCGTGAGCGTCTCGACGATTCCCCGGCCGATCGAGTCGTCCCCGATCAGCGCGAACGGCCCGACCGGGATGTCGCCGCCGAACTCGTCGGCCATCATCGTGAGCACGCACGGGATCGGTTCGCCCCGCGCCGCCCACGCCGTCGCGTACGTCGAGTGGGTGTGGACCACTCCCCCGACGTCCGCCATGTGCTTGTAGACGTAGGCGTGCGCGGCGGTGTCACTGGACGGGGACAGCTCCCCCTCGACGAGGCGCCCCTCGAAGTCGCAGACGACCATCGACTCCGGGGTGAGCGCGTCGTAGAAGACGCCGGAGGGCTTGATCAGGAACAGGTCCTCGCCGGGGATCCGCTGGGAGACGTTCCCGGCGGTCCAGACGACCAGACCCCAGCGGATCAGCTCCCGGTGCAGGTCGACGAGCAGTTCCCTCATCGGTGGGCCTCGTTACGGATCCGGCGCAGCCGGTGCAGGACGTCGTTCTCGCCCCGGCCGAAGTAGTCGTGCAGGGTGCGGTACTCGGCGTAGAGCGCTTCGTACGCCTTGGCCCGCTGCGGGTCGGGCGTGTAGACGGCCCGCTCGACCCGGCCCATCGCGTCCGCTGCCGCCGGGACGTCGGGGTAGGCCCCCGCGGCCACCGCCGCGTGGATCGCCGAGCCGAGCGCCGGACCCTGCTCCGAGCCGATCACAGAGATCGGCCGGTTCGTGACGTCGGCGTAGACCTGCATCAGGAACCGGTTCTTCAGCAGCCCACCGGCGACGACGAACTCGTCGACCGGGATGCCGGACTCCTCGAACGCGTCGATGATCACCTTGGTGCCGAACGCGGTGGCCTCGACCAGCGCCCGGTAGATGTCCTCGGGCCGGGTCGCGAGCGTGGTGCCGATCAGGACGCCGGAGAGCTCGTGGTCGACCAGCACGCTCCGGTTGCCGTTGTGCCAGTCCAGCGCGATCAGCCCGTGGCCGCCGACCGGTTGCTGGGCGGCGAGCTCGGACAGGTGCTCGTGGGTCAGCTCGTCGGAGAGCGAGTCCACGTACCAGGCGAAGATGTCGCCGACCCCGGACTGGCCGGCCTCGTACCCGTACAGCCCGGCGACGATGCCTCCGTCGACGACCCCGCACATGCCGGGCACCTCGGCCAGCCTGGCGCCGTTCATCACGTGGCACGTGGAGGTGCCCATGATCGCGACCATCTGACCGGGGGCGATCGACTTGGCCGCGGGCGCGGTGACGTGGGCGTCGACGTTGCCGACCGCGACCGCGATGCCCTCGGGTAAGCCGGTCCAGCCGGCCGCCTGCGCCGTCAGGCCCCCGGCCCGGCCGCCGAGCGGGGAGAGCGGGTGCTCGATCTTCGCGACGAAGTCGGCGAAGTCCTCGTTCAAGGCGGCCAGGTACTCGCGCGACGGCCAGTGGCCGTCTTGGTAGATGCCCTTGTAGCCGGCCGTGCATTGATTGCGCGTCTCGACGCCGGTGAGCTGCCAGATGATCCAGTCGGCGGCCTCGATCCAGCGCGCGGTCGCCGCGTAGATCTCGGGGTCCTCCTCGAGGACCTGGAGGCCCTTGGCGAACTCCCACTCGGACGAGATCTTGCCGCCGTAGCGGTGGATCCAGCCCTCGCCGCGCTCGTGGGCCAGCGCGTTGATGCGGTCGGCCTGGGGCTGGGCGGCGTGGTGCTTCCAGAGCTTGGGCCAGGCGTGCGGGCGGTCCGGATGGATCTCGCTGAGCGGCGTTCCGTCGGCCGTCGTCGGCAGGACGGTGCAGGCGGTGAAGTCGGTCGCGATCCCGACGACGGAGGCCGGGTCGATCCCGGCGTCGGCGATGGCGGCGGGAACCGCCGTCTGCAGGACCTCGACCCAGTCCGACGGGTGCTGGAGCGCCCAGTCCGGCGGTAAGGGCTTGTCGTCCCCGGGCAGCGACCGCTCGATGACCGCGTGGCGGTACGGGTGCACCGCGGTACCGACCTCGGCACCGTCCGACACGCGAACCACCAGCGCGCGGCCGGACAGCGTCCCGTAGTCCACTCCGACCACGTAGGTGTTACCGCTAACATCAATTGATTCGGTCATGGTCACCTCCCTTTCGCGGGTTCTAGATGCTCCGGACCGATGCTCTCTGCACCTGTCCGGTGCTGTCCCGCAGTACCAGATCGGGCGGGATCACGATCCGTTCGTCCGACGGCGGCCCGCCCTCCACCTGCTCGACCAGCAGTGCAAGGCTCCGCCGGCCGACCTCCCCGAAGTCCTGACGCAGCGTGGTCAGCGGCGGCGCGAAGTAGGCCGCCTCCGGGATGTCGTCGAACCCGACCACGCTCATCTCGCCCGGCACGTCGATCCCGGCCTCGGAGAACGCGCGTAAGACCCCGATCGCCATCTGGTCGTTGGCCACGAACACGGCCGTGTGCTCGTTCGCGGCCGCCAGCTGGAGACCGGCCTCGTACCCGGCGCGCGGGCTCCAGTCGCCCCGGAAGACCGTCGTCGGGGTCTCGCCGGCCTGCTTCAGCGTGTCCCGCCAGCCCCGCTCCCGCTCCTCGGCCTCGTGCCAGTCGTCCGGCCCGGCGATGTGCGCGATCCGGCGGTGGCCCAGGGAGAGCAGGTGACGCGTGGCGCGTACCGCGCCGAGGTACTGGTCGACCGCGACCGTCGGCATCGGCCCCTCGCCGCCTTCGACGGCCACCAGCGGGACGCTACGCGGCGCGTGCTTGATCGCCGCAGCCACCGCCGCCCGGGGCGTGATCGCGACGATGCCCTCGACCGACTGCGCGTTGAGGTGGTCGAACGCTTCGCCGAGACTCCGCCGGTCGGGCTCGCGGAGGCTGGCGATGCTCACCGCGTACCCGGCGTCCCGGGCCGCCCGCTCGATCGCGACCAGCATCGAGGCCGGCCCGTACAGCGTCGTGTTGACGCTCACGACCCCGAGTTGCCGGGTACGGCCGGTCGCCAGGGCCCGGGCCGCGGTGTTGGGACGGTAGCCGAGAGTGGTCATCGCCGCCTGGACCCGGGCCCGGGTCGTGGGGCTGACCGCCGTGCTGTCGTTGAGTACCCGCGAAACGGTCATGTGGGATACACCCGCCAATCGAGCGACGTCGGCCATGACTACGCGCCGTTCAGCCGGTTCGGCCATGAACCACACCTCCAGACGCGGGCCGATGAACGCTGTGGCTCAGATCACCACGCTGGCTGGGATGTTAGCGGTAACACAACCATGGTCAAGAGAGTGTTGCCGAAGGGTTACACGGGCGCGTCCTGAACCGATTCCGACGGACCGCTCAGCGCGCGGATCCGTCCGCTGGGCGCAACCGCTCTCGGGTGTGGAGAGTCCATTGTGTTGTCGCGAAGGCGGAGCCGCAGGTGAGGGATCGTTTTTCGGCCTGAGTGTTTCCGGGGAGCCGGTGGCGGGGTAGCCGATCGGGGTCAAGGTTTTCGACGAGAGGAGATCACGATGGCGACCGGCTCTGCCGTCAAGCGCGACGTGAAGAAGACCGCGAAAACCGCGAAGAGCGAGGTGAAGGGAACCGGCAAGGCCGTGAAGCACGACGCCAAGAAGGCGAAGCGCAAGGCCAAAGCCAAGGCCTGACCTCCCTGCACGCCGCCCCGCTCATCCCCTCCGAGCGGGGCGGTTTTCTGTCCTGACTCGACCATCCGGCTGATCGCCGCCCCCCACCTGGTCAGCATCCCCCGCCAGGTGTTTGGCATTGTGATCAATGCATCCGGCGGTAGTCACCGACCGGACACGCTCAGGGGTGGGCGGCAGTCGGGGCATCGGGGGCAGGAGTGGATTCATGGTGGGCGTCGTTACCTCGAGGCCGGGTAGTGCATCTCGCGGGCGTCGATCCGTCCAGGCTCGCGGCGTCGCTGGACCCGCTTCCGCCCGACGCTCCGGTCGTCGTCACCTACCGGCCGGACGCCGGCGCCTCGCAGGCCGCACTCGTCTCCGCGATTCTCGGCCTTCTCGAGGATTCCGCGGTCGCGCTTTTTCCCGACTGGTTGCCGGAGGCTCGAGGGATCGATGGAGCCCAGGGCGCGAACATCCCGGCGGTCCGAACTCTGGCGTCCCGCCTCGCGGGCCGCACCCTGCACTACCGTTCCTTCCTCGCTGATCTGGCCGTGCGGGCCCTGACCGGCCGACCATCGACAGTGTCCTTCCCTCCGGAGTCCCGCGCCGCAGGACTGGTACGGGTGTTGGAGGCCGCTTACGACCGCGCCGACGTCGTTCTCCTCGTCGAGCTTCCCCACGGCCTCACCGCCGGGCACGAAACCGCGCTCGTGTCCGCCCTCGAGTGGCTCGTCCACCACGGCGAACTCGGCGGGGTCTGGCTCGTCGGCCCACCACTGACGACCGTCGACTGGATCCAGTCCCGAACCGTGCCCTCGTTGTCGGGCGCCGCGATCGGAGGATTCGAGCCGCCCGGCGGGGCCGTCGCTCCCCCGCTGGAGATCCCACCATTGACGGGGCGCCCGCATCCGCAGAGCACCGTCGAGATGCGTCTCGAGAGAGTCTTGGCCGGCTGTCCCTGGGCCGGCGAGCGGAGCTGGAATGCCACCCTCTCGCTCGACCCGCTGACCGCGCCGATGCGCGTCGACCTGCTGTGGTCCGCCGAGCACACGGTCGTCGAGATCGACGGACAGGAGCACCGGCGTCACCGCAACTTCGAGGCCGACCGCGCGCGGGACGTCCGACTCCAGACGGCTGGGTACGCGGTGCTCCGTTTCACCAACCAGCACGTCCTCAGCGACGCCCACAACGTCGCGCACCTGATTCAACGATTCCTGCTCACCCGACGCGTCCGCTGATGCGAGAGGACCCCTCATGTCACAAGATGCCTTGAAGCCCCAAGAGCGTGCCGTGCTGCTGGTACTTACTGCTCTAGGTACTCCGGTCAGCAATCCTCAGCTCAAGGAGCGCTTCCGGTTCACGATCGAAAAGCCGGTACGACTCCGGCTGCAGCAACTGAAGCTGATCAGTACGGCGACGGGTCCTCGGCGGGCTCTCTACCACGAGGCGACCAGCGACGGGTGGGGGCGGGCCGCCGAGGAACTACCCGGCGAGTTGCCGGTCAGTCTGCCCGGCAAGGCCGCAGCGATGCTCATCGCCGGTCAGCTTCACGGGTATCTGGCGCGACAGGATCTGCGCCTCCTCGACATCTTCGTCGCCGCATCCGATGACGACGCCGAGCCTGTCCCCGTCGCCGAGACGCCGACCAAGGGGGCCGACGCGCCTGCGAACGGCAAGACGAGCGTCGAGACCCGAGTGCGATCCGCCTATCGGGAACTCGCTACCGCGCCTGGCAGCCCGGTCTTGCTCAGCCGACTGCGCGCCCAACTGGCGGATCTGCCGCGGAAGACACTCGACGACGAGCTACGTCGGCTGAGCAAAGCCCAGCAGATCAATCTGATTCCGGAATCCAATCGGAAGGGCCTCAGCGAGGCGGACAAGGCCGCATCCCTCCGCCTCGGACGGCAGAACAAGCATTTGATCGTGATCGAGGTGGGATGAGCATGCCAACGGAGCTGGAAGCCCTCGCTTCGGTCCGGCTGAGCCTGGCACCCACTCCGGACGACGTCTGGGACGCCAATCCGTTTCACGTCGACGGACTGCACGACCCGGCGGTTCGTGCGGTCCTCGACGGTCTGACCGAGGCCCGAGAGAGCCATGGGGCCAACCCTCTCGGCGTAGTGATTCGTGGTCAGCGGGGAACCGGAAAGACCCACCTGATGGGTTGGCTACGAGATCGCGTCCAACTCGACGGCGGATACTTCTTCCTGCTGGATCTGCTGGATCCGGCGCAGTTCTGGCCGAGCATGGTGTCGTCGATGTTGAACGGCCTGGCGCGGAAAGTCCGGAGGCGCGAGCCGCAGGTCCGAACCCTGCTCCGGCGATTGTCACTGGCCGGCGGCCTGGAGTCCGAACATGTCGCACCCGTGCTCGGCGACGCCGTGCTCACCCGGGATGCGTTGGACGCGTTCCTCCGGGCCGTCCAGCGCGTCGACGACCAGGTGGCACGCGAATGCCAGAGCACGATCAGGGCTCTCGTGCTCTACGCATCCGGCGATCTGAGTGTCTACGACATCGGTCAGAGCGTTCTGCAGTCGCACGAGGAGGAAGAGGACGGTGAACGCCGGACCTGGGGAATCCGTCGCGGCATCCGAACACCGAAGGAAGTCGTCAGCGATCTGTCCCGGCTGCTCGCGCTGACCGGTCCCACCGTCATCGCGATCGATCAAATCGATCAATTGCTCGCGCCGCTTCTGCACATCAGCGACGCCGCCCACACCGAAGGCCATGCTCGGGGTCGTGTCGGGCTCGATCAGTTCGCCGAGGGGTTGATGACGCTCCGCGAGCGCACGCAACGCACGCTGACCGTTCTTTCCTGCCTACACACGTCCTGGGCCCTCATCGAGAGCGAAGCCGTCGATACCGCGCAGGATCGGTTCCGCCGCGCTCCGGACCTGCAGAAAATCCCCTCCAGCGAGCTCGGCCGAGCGTTGGTGGCCCGGCGGCTGGCGGACGGGTTCAAGGAGGCGGGGTTCGTCCCTCCGCATCCGACCTGGCCGGTAGCGACCGCTGCCTTCGACGATGCGAACGATTACACGGCCCGCGAACTCTTGAAGGTCGTCGACGAGCACATCCGCTCGTGCCTCACGCGAGGGACCGTCATCGAGCTGGACTGGTTGGACGAAACGGTGGACGACCGCACGACCGCCGACGAAATCACCCAGTCCCGGGCGGATGAACTCGATCAGCGGTTCGTCGCCCTCCAGCGCTCGGCGGACGCCGGCGCAGCGCTTGAGCCGCCGACCGAAGACGCCGCAATGCCACCGCTGATCAACGCGGGTCTACAAGCCTGGATCTTGCAAGGCGGAAACACCGAGAAGCTCTATTCGTTCGACCCACCGCCTGGCGCACGGCCGGCGCTGCATGCCCGCTTACGCAAGACGCTGGACGACGCGACCGAACGTGAGGCACATTGCGCCTTCCGCGCCATCTCCTCGACCAATGCGAACGCGGCGCTGACTCGCCTGAAGAACGCGGTCACGATGTCGGGGCTCGAACACGACAGGAGCGGGCGCCACCTCGTGGTCCTACGCAACTCGGACTGGTCCAAGGGGCCGAAGACGCAGGCCGCGGTGGCACTCTTCAAGGAGTATGGCGGCCGGACCGTCGACGTCAGCGCCAACGACATTCGCGTCCTGTCGGCTCTGCGCACGCTGCTCGAGGAAGGCCCGAATCACCTCCAGGCCTGGCTTCAGCTCCGGAAACCGGCTTCAGCGGTCCGATTCTTGCAAGTTGGCCTTGAAGAGATGACGGGTCACGACGGGCCGGCGAACGTCGAGCCGGCGAACGTCGAGCAGCGGCCGGCCGATCGGGAACCGAGTCCTCGAGCGGAGCTGAGCAGCGCCCCGGCGCTGATCGTCGGGAAGTCGATCGACAACGGCGCCCTGGTGAGCGTCGAGCTGGAGGCATTGCGGAAGCACACCGCGATCTTCGCCGGCTCCGGTTCCGGCAAGACCGTCCTGATCCGCCGGCTCGTCGAGGAGTGCGCCCTCCAGGGCGTCTCGTCGATCGTGCTCGACCCGAACAACGACCTCGCCCGGCTCGGCGACGGCTGGCCGACCGCGCCCTCCGGATGGGGCGATGGTGACGCCGAGAAGGCGTCCGACTACCTCGCCCACACCGACGTCGTCGTCTGGACGCCTCGTCGTCAGGCCGGCCGCGCGCTGAGCTTCCAGCCGTTGCCGGATTTCGCGAGCGTCCGCGACGACCCGGACGAGTTCGACGCCGCCATCGACGCTGCGGTAGCGACGCTGGCTCCGCGGGCTCGGGTCGACGGCAACGCAACGCGCGCCGTGCGGGGACGCGCGGTGCTCACCGAGGCTCTGCAGTACTTCGCCCGGAGCGGCTTCTCCACTTTGCGCGAGTTCATCGGCGTCCTCGCCGCCTTTCCGGAGGACGCCAGCCGTCTCGAGAACGCCGAGAAGATCGCCGCCGACCTGGCCCAGGACCTCAACGCCGCCGTCGTCAACGACCCGCTGTTCGGCGGCACCGGCACGCCGGTCGACCCCGGCGTTCTGTTGACGCCCGCGCCCGGCAAGCGCGCGCGGGTGTCGGTGATCAGCCTGGTCGGCCTCCCCTCGGACGAGCAGCGGCAGAGCTTCGTCAACCAGCTGCAGATGGCGCTGTTCGCGTGGGTGAAAAAGAACCCGGCCGGTGACCGCCCACTCGGCGGCCTGTTCGTGATGGACGAGGCGCAGACGCTCGCACCGTCCGGGGCGATGACCGCGTGCACCCAGAGCACGCTGGCGCTGGCGTCCCAGGCCCGGAAGTACGGGCTCGGCCTGGTGTTCGCCACGCAGGCGCCGAAGGGCCTGCACAACCGCATCCCGGGCAATGCGGCCACCCAGTTCTTCGGGCTGCTCAACTCACCGGTGCAGATCAGCGCCGCGCAGGAGATGGCGAAGGCCAAAGGTGGCGCCGTCCCGGACGTCGGACGGATGCGCACGGGCGAGTTCTACGCGGCGCCCGAGGGGTCGCACTTCGTCAAGGTGAAGACGCCGCTTTGTCTGAGTTATCACCCCAAGAGCCCGCTGACCACCGAGGAGGTCGTCGAGCGGGCATCGAACCGGGCTTAGGGGTTGGCACGTTTCCGGGAGAACGGACTTCTCCGCCACCCGTACCGTCTTCCTCAACAGCGGGCCGCACGAGCCCCGCGGAAATACCACAGGAGCTGGAC
>NZ_VIRS01000034.1 GCF_006912135.1 Cryptosporangium phraense
AGCCGCGCCGCCCGGCGGCCCGGGCCGGCCCGGGCCGAAACGACGAAGGCGCCGCTCCCCGACAGGGGCGGCGCCTTTCGTGTGAGCGACGGCTCAGAGAGCGGCAGCGCGCTTCGCCATGGCCGACTTCTTGTTCGCGGCCTGGTTCTTGTGGATGACGCCCTTGCTCTGCGCCTTGTCGAGCGCGCGAGAAGCGTTGCGCAGCTCGGTGAGAGCCACGTCGCGGTCGCCGGCGTCGGCCGCCGTGCGGAACTTCCGGATCGCCGTCTTGAGCGACGACTTGACGGCCTTGTTGCGCAGGCGCGCCTTCTCGTTCGTCTTGATGCGCTTGATCTGGGACTTGATGTTCGCCACGCGTAAGCCTCGGGTCTGGTCGTGTGTGTGCTGGCAAGTTACCGGCGATGGCGGGGTGCTCTCTGCAGAGCAGCGCACATCGCACCCACCGCGCGAAGAACCAGGCTACCAGGGTCCGCGTCCCGCCGACAAAACGCTGCCGCCCGCGCCCGGCGCTCTCCGGTCGTCGGCGCGCGTGGGAGAATGGAAGGGCCGCAATCTCTGCGGTGCCGCCGGAAGACGCGCGCGGCGCGATGGCGGGGCCGCCGGAGCGCGCCCGTCACCAGCCAACTTCGCCAGGAGAGAGAGGGACACCCGCGTGCCCCCGACGCCGAGGCCGGGCTCCACCGACCCGAGCCTGATCCGCAACTTCTGCATCATCGCGCACATCGACCACGGCAAGTCGACGTTGGCCGACCGCATGCTGCAGAAGACCGGCGTGGTCAACGAGCGGCAGATGCGCGCCCAGTACCTCGACCGGATGGACATCGAGCGCGAGCGCGGCATCACGATCAAGTCCCAGGCCGTGCGCCTGCCGTGGGAAGTGGACAACACCACCCACATCCTCAACATGATCGACACCCCCGGGCACGTCGACTTCACCTACGAGGTGTCGCGGAGCCTGGCGGCCTGCGAGGGTGCCGTCCTCCTCGTCGACGCCGCCCAGGGCATCGAGGCGCAGACGCTCGCCAACCTCTACCTGGCGCTCGAGAACGACCTGCACATCATCCCGGTGCTCAACAAGATCGACCTGCCGGCCGCGCAGCCGGAGAAGTACGCCGAGGAGCTGGCGAAGCTCATCGGCTGCGAGCCCGAAGACTGCCTGAAGGTCTCCGGCAAGACCGGCGAGGGCGTCGAACACCTGCTCGACGAGATCGTCCGCCAGTTCCCGGCCCCCCAGGGTGACGCGAACGCGCCGGCCCGGGCGATGATCTTCGACTCGGTCTACGACACCTACCGCGGCGTCGTCACCTACGTCCGGGTCGTCGACGGGCAGCTCAGCAGCCGTGAGCGCATCAAGATGATGTCGACCGCGGCCACCCACGAGCTGCTCGAGCTCGGCGTCATCTCGCCCGAGCCGGTGCCGTCGGACGCGCTCGGCGTCGGCGAGGTCGGCTACCTGATCACCGGCGTGAAGGACGTCCGCCAGTCGAAGGTCGGTGACACGGTCACCAACAACGCGAAGCCGGCGAGCGAGGCCCTGACCGGCTACGCGGAAGCCAAGCCGATGGTGTTCTCCGGCCTCTACCCGATCGACGGCTCGGACTACCCGCTCCTCCGCGAAGCCCTCGACAAGCTGCAGCTCAACGACGCCGCGCTGGCCTACGAGCCGGAGACCTCGGCCGCGCTGGGCTTCGGCTTCCGGGTCGGGTTCCTCGGCCTGCTGCACCTGGAGATCGTCCGCGAGCGGCTCGAGCGGGAGTTCGGCCTCGACCTGATCGCGACCGCCCCGAACGTCGTCTACCGCGTGATCATGGACGACAAGTCCGAGCACATCGTCACGAACCCGTCGGAGTTCCCGCACGGCAAGATCGACGAGGTGTACGAGCCGGTCGTCCGGGCCACCGTCCTCGCTCCCAGCGACTACATCGGCGCGATCATGGAGCTCTGCCAGTCCCGCCGCGGCACGCTCCAGGGCATGGACTACCTGTCCGAGGACCGCGTCGAGCTGCGCTACTCGCTGCCGCTGGCCGAGATCATCTTCGACTTCTTCGACCAGCTGAAGTCGCGCACCAAGGGCTACGCCAGCCTCGACTACGAGCCCACCGGCGAGCAGGCGGCCGACCTGGTCAAGGTCGACATCCTGCTCCAGGGCGAACAGGTCGACGCGTTCAGCGCGATCGTGCACAAGGACAAGGCCTACAACTACGGCACGACGATGGCCCAGAAGCTGCGCGAGCTGATCCCGCGGCAGCAGTTCGAGGTGCCGATCCAGGCCGCGATCGGGGCCCGGATCATCGCCCGCGAGAACATCCGGGCGATCCGCAAGGACGTGCTCGCGAAGTGCTACGGCGGTGACATCAGCCGGAAGCGCAAGCTGCTGGAGAAGCAGAAGGAGGGCAAGAAGCGGATGAAGATGGTCGGCCGCGTCGAGGTCCCCCAGGAGGCGTTCATCGCCGCCCTCTCCACCGGCGACGCCAAGGAATCCGCCAAGAAGAGCTGACCCCCGAGGCGCTGTGCGTTTCGGCGACCCAGAGGCCGCCGAAACGCACAACGCCTCGGTTCACTCGGCGCCCACGGCCGGGCGGGCCAGCAGGGCCCGGGCCGGCAGCGCGGTCGCCACCACGGCCAGCACCAGACACACCGCCGCCGCCACCCCGATCGGCAGCCACGGGATCGACGGCCCCGCCGACGCGACCATCCGCCCCAGCGCCTGGGCCAGCCCGATCAGGCTCAGCACGGTCGCCGCGACCGCCAGACCGGTCCCGACCAGCACCACCAGCGCCGCCTCGCCGACCACCACCCGCAGCCCCTGCCGGGGCGTCGCGCCGGAGAGCCGCAGCAGCGCCAGCTCCCTCCGCCGGTCGAACGTCGCCATCAGCAGCGTGTTGACGATCGCCAGCCCGGTGTAGAGCAGCGCGACCCCGAGCAGCGCCACCAGCGCGAGCTGGTTCCCCTCGTCGGTCTGCGCGCGGACCGAGTCCGCATACGTCCGCCGGTCGACCGCCCGCGCGCCCAGTGGCGCCACCGCCGCCCGCACGGCCACGGCCGGAGCACCGTGCACGTACACCGAGGGTGCGGTGGCCGTCGGATCGTGGGCGCGGACCGTCGCGATCGGCAGCAGCACGCTCGTGGACTGCAGCGAGGCCACGACCGCCACCACCCGCAACCGCTGGGTCGTCCCGTCCGCGAACAGCACCGGGGTGGTGTCTCCGACGTGCAGGTCGGAGATGTCGGAGACCGTCATCGTGCCCGGCCGCAGGTCGTCGAGCGACCCGGAGACCACCGCCACGTCGAGCGTCCGGCGCAGCGTCGCCGGGTCGACGCCCAGGGCGTCCCCGGTGATCTCGTGCGTCGAGTCCTCGGACGGCGAGGCCTCCCAGATCGTCGTCGCCAGCGGCGCCGACACGACCGCCCCGGGGACGGCGGCCGCGATCGCCTCCGGCGCCCCGTCGGTGGTGCCGCTGCCGGGCAGTACGATCACGTCCGCGATCAGGCGGTCCCGCAGGTCCGCGTCGGTCGTGTCCGCGACCGTCGCTATCGCTCCGATCATCGATCCCGCGACGCCGACGGTCACCAGCACCGGAGCCGCGGTGGACGCTACGCGGCGAACCGCGGTCAGCGCCCCTTGACGCACGAGCATCGGCTCGGCCCCGCGCAGCCGGGCCAGCGGCCACGACACGAGCCGGATCACCGGCGGGATCAACGCCGGCGCCAGCAGCGCGAACGCGACCACGAACAACTCACCGACGAACACGGTCATCGCGACCGCGCCCTCGGAGCCGACCTGCGACGACGCCACGATCAGCGCCACCGCGCCGGCCAGGAACAGCAGCCCGAAGAACCAGCGCCCGACCGTCATCGGACGCCGTTCCACGGCCGCGTCACGCAGGGCCTCCACCGCGGGCACCCGGCCGGCCCGGCGGGCCGCCGTCCACGACCCCAGCAGCGCGACCACCAGCCCGACGCCGAACCCGATCGTCAGCGGCCAGAACCGCGCCACCGGCGAGAACGACGACGGCACCAGCCCGGCCCGATCCAGCAGCACGGCGTACAGCCAGGACAGCGGGATCCCCAGCACCGACCCCAGCGCGGCCGAGAACCCGCCGACGACGAACGCCTCCGCGTACACCATCCGGCGCACCTGCCGGGGCTGCGCCCCGACCAGCCGCATCAGCGCAAACTCCCGACGGCGCTGGGACACCGCGAACGCGAACGTCGACGCGACGACGAAGATCGCGACGAACCCGGCCAGCCCGGCCGAGATCCCGAGCAGTGCGGTGGCGTCCTCCAACTGCTGGCCCTCGGGGCTCGGCTCGGCCAGCCGGCGGGACTCCCCGGTACGGACCACCACGCCCGGTAGCGCGCGCGAAATCGCGGCGGACACCGCGTCCACCGAAGTGTTCGGCGCGACGAGGACCCCGACGGCGCGAACCGTCCCCCAGGAGGCCGCGTCGCGGTCGGAGACGTAGAGCCCGGGCCGGTCGAGCAGGCCGGACACGCGGAGGGGCCGCCCACGGACCGGCACGGTCCCGTCGACCGCGACCCCACGCTCGCGCCCGACGACGACCTCACCGGAGGCCGGGGTCCGCCCGGACACCAGCCGGGCCCCGGCCAGCCGCGCGCTGGCCCAGCCCCGCCCGTCGGGGAACACCACGTCCGGGATCGCGGCCGCCACCCCGGGCACCCGGGCCAGCCGGGCCGCTGCCCCGGCGGGCGGCGGCGCCGAGACCGACGAGTCCGGCGACCGCGCGCCCTGGACCACGATCGGCGCGGCCGGGTAGTGGATCAGCGGCTGGGCGATGCCGTCGCGCGCGCCCACTCCGGCCAGCAGTTCGGCCGCGCCGCTGATCAGCGCCGCGCCCAGCGCGACCGCCACGACGGTCCCGAGCAGCGACGTCCAGCGCGTCCGCAGGGTGCTGAGGATCATCACGCCTCCAGGTGCGCGAGGCGGGCGGCCACGGTGTCGACGTCGGGGGAGTGGAGTTCGCCCACGACCCGTCCGTCGGCCAGGAACACGACGCGGTCCGCGGACGCGGCCGCGACCGGATCGTGGGTCACCATGATGATCGTCTGGCGGATCCCGCGGAGGAGGGCCAGCACCTCCCGGGAGGTCGTGCTGTCGAGCGCGCCGGTCGGTTCGTCGGCGAACAGCACCGCGGGCCGGGTGATGAGCGCCCGGGCGATCGCGACCCGCTGCTGCTGACCGCCGGACAGCTCGGTCGGCCGGTGCCGGGCCCGGTCGGCCAGGCCGACCGCGGCCAGGGCTTCCTTCACCTGGCCGGACGACGGCCGACGTCCGGCCAGCCGCAGCGGCAGCTCGACGTTCTGCGCCGCGGTGAGCGACGGCAGCAGGTTGAACGACTGGAAGACGAACCCGATCCGGTCGCGCCGGAGTAGCGTCCGCTGGGTCTCGTTCAGCCGGTCGACGCGGACGCCGGCGACCTCGATGGAGCCCGAGTCGATCCGGTCGAGCCCGGCCGCGCACTGCAGCAGCGTCGACTTCCCGGACCCGGACGGACCCATCACCGCGGTGAAGGTTCCGGCCGCGAACGTCAGCGTGACGCCGTCGAGCGCGCGTACCTGTTTGCGATAGACCTTGTGGACGTCGTGGAGAGCCGCGGCGACGGCGGTATCGGTGGCGAGCATGGATCCAGCCAACCGTCCGAAGAGGCCGGTGACACCAGAGCAGCCCGGAGCATCGCTGGTAGAGGTAGGTAGACCGGGAATTGTCGGGGTGACGCCCTAGGGTTCACCCCATGCCACTCGACCTGATCGCGCTGTTGCCCGAGCCGTGGCGCGAGGTCCTCGACCTCGGCGATCTCACGGAACTCGAGACGTTCGTCGAGCGCGAGTACGCCGAGCAGACCGTGTATCCGCCGCTCGAAGACCTGTTCGCGGCCTTTCGGCTGTGCCCGCCCGAGCAGGTCCGGGTGCTGCTGCTCGGGCAGGATCCGTACCACGGCCCCGGCCAGGCCCACGGCCTCTGTTTCAGCGTCCGGGCCGGCACGCGGGTGCCGCCGTCGCTGCGCAACGTGTTCAAGGAGATGGCGGCCGACGTCGGCTCCCCGATGCCGGGCAGCGGCGCGCTCACGGCCTGGGCCGAGCAGGGCGTGCTGCTGCTCAACTCGGTGCTCACCGTGCGGAAGGGCCAGGCCGGCTCGCACGCCAACCGGGGCTGGGAAGAGTTCACCGACGCGACGATCCGGGCCGTCAACAGGCTCGATCACCGGGTCGTGTACCTGCTCTGGGGCAGCTACGCCCGGAAGAAGGCGGCGCTGGTCACCAACCCGGCGCACGTGGTGCTGGAGGCCGGTCACCCGAGCCCGATGAACCCGCGTGGCTTCCTCGGCAGCCGTCCGTTCAGCGCGACGAACAAGGCCCTGGCCGACGCCGGCCTGCCCGAGATCACCTGGGACCTCAAGGAGTAGACCCAGCCGTACCGACAACGCCTCCCGATCTCCCTAGCGTCGACACCGTGACGATCTGGCAAGCCCTGCGACGGCCGCGGTTCCTGCTGTCCTCCTGGCCCTGGCGGGCGTTCGCCTACCTGGCCAGCGGCAGCGTGCTGGGGATGGCGGTCGGCATCGTGCTGGTGGTCGTCGCGATGACCGGTGCGGTGCTGACGATCGCGCTGGTCGGGTTCGTCGTGCTGGCCCTGCTGCCGCTGTGCGGGCTGATCGTGGGGCCGATCGAACGCTGGCGGCTCCGCCTGGTCGATCCGGAGAAGATCCCGACCCCGCACCGGCCACCGACGAAGCCCGGCGCCTGGGCCTGGTTCGTCCACCGCTACCGGGAGTCGGCGACCTGGCGCGAGCTCGCGGCCACGCTGCTGCTCGCGGTGCTCGGCCTGGCCGACCTGATCGGGTTGTCGGTCGCCTGCACGTCGGTCGGGCTGTTGCTCTCGGCGCCGCTGATCATCGCGTTCAGCGACCGGTCCGAAGAGGTGATCAGCATCGGGCCGGGCTGGCAGATCAACACGGTCGGCGAGGCGCTCACGCTGGTGCCGATCGGCGTCCTGCTCGCGGTCGTGCTCGCGTACCTGATCACGGCCTGGGCCGGTGGCCGGGCGAACCTCACCCGGACGCTGCTCGCGCCCCGCGACACCCAGCAGGTCGTGGCCCTGACCCGGTCGCGGGCCCGGCTGGTCGACGCGTTCCAGGCCGAGCGCCGCCGGATCGAGCGTGACCTGCACGACGGCGCCCAGCAGCGGCTCGTCGCCCTGACCGTCGAGCTCGGCCTGGCCCGGCTGGACGCACCACCCGGGTCCGACGTGGCCCGCCGGGTGGCGTCGGCCCACGAGCAGGCCAAGCTCGCGCTGGCCGAGCTGCGTGAGCTGATCCGGGGCGTCCACCCGCAGGTGCTCACCGACCGCGGGCTGGCCCCGGCGGTCACCGAGGTCGCGGGCCGGGCCGTCGTCCCGACCACGATCGAGGTCGACGTGGGCCGGCGCCTGGCCCCGGAGATCGAGGCCGCGGCCTACTTCGTCGTCACCGAGGCGCTCACCAACGTCGACCGGCACAGCAAGGCCACCAGCGCCACGGTTCGCGGCCGCATCGACGACCGGCTGCTCGTCGTCGAGGTGATCGACGACGGCGTCGGGGGAGCGGACCCGGCGCTGGGCAGCGGGCTGGTCGGCCTGGCCGACCGCGTCGCGGTCGTCGACGGCGCCCTCACTGTCGTCAGCCCCGTCGGGGGCCCTACTCTGCTGCGTGTGGAGATCCCCGTCCGGTGAGGATCGTGCTCGCCGAAGACAGCGTGTTGCTTCGTGAGGGCCTGGTCGCGTTGCTCACCCGGTACGGCCACGAGGTCGTCGCCGCGGTCGGTGACGCGCCGTCGTTGATCGACGCGGTCGAGCGCGCCGGCCCGGACCTGGTGATCACCGACGTCCGCATGCCTCCGACGCACAGCGACGACGGGCTGCGCGCCGCGGTGAGCCTGCGCACCAAGAATTCCGCGCTCCCGGTGCTCGTGCTCAGCCAGTACGTCGAGCAGACGTACGCGGCCGAGCTGCTCGACACGGGCGACACCGGCGGCGTCGGTTACCTGCTGAAGGACCGGGTCGGCGACGTCGACGACTTCGCCGACGCGGTGGGGCGGGTGGCCGGCGGCGGCACGGTCGTCGACCCGGAGGTCGTGCGCCAGCTGCTGCGTCGCCGCTCGGACCCGCTCGACCGGCTGACCGCGCGCGAGGTCGAGGTGCTGGCGCTGATGGCTGAGGGCCGCTCCAACGCGGCGATCGCCCGGACGCTCGTCGTCACCGAGGCCGCGGTCACCAAGCACATCGGCAACATCCTGGCCAAGCTCGACCTGCCCATCGACGCCGACGATCATCGCCGGGTCCTGGCCGTTCTCGCGTACCTCCGTAGGCTCGGGGGATGAGCAGCGTTCTTTCCGTGAACATCGGCGTGCTGCGGGTCGTGCCCTGGACGCAGAGCATGGGCAGCACCGGTATCGACAAGCGTCCGGTGGCGGGCCGGGTGCGGGCGGTCGGTGACGGGCTGGAGAGCGACGTCATCGTCGACACGAAGAACCACGGCGGCTACGACCAGGCCGTGTACGCGTACGCGCGCGAGGACGCGGAGTGGTGGGAAGCCGAGATCGGGCGCGAGCTGAGCAACGGTGCGTTCGGTGAGAACCTGACCGTCCAGGGCGTGAGCTGCACCGACGCGGTGATCGGCGAACGCTGGCGGGTCGGGTCGACGTTGCTGGAGGTGAGCCGGCCGCGGATCCCGTGCCGGACGTTCGCCGGGTTCTGGGACGTGCCGAACCTGGTCAAGCGGTTCACTCAGCACGGGGCGCCGGGGGCGTATCTGCGGATCATCGAGGAGGGCGACGTCGGGGCCGGCGATGCGATCGAGGTGGTCGGGAAGCCTGCTCATGGCGTCACGATCGGCGAGGTGTTCCGAGCCCTGACCGGCGACCGCTCCCTCGCGCCCAGGCTCCTCGAGGCCCCGGAACTACCGGCCGCCCTTCATGAACGAGCCCACAAGATGCTGACCCCCGCCTCACGCCGCTAGGGCGCGTTCGGCGTACCGGTTGGCGATCGCGCGGAACTGTTCGAGCCGGTTGAAGCAGCGTTCGACGAGGTTGCGCTGCCGGTTGATGACCGGGTCGAAGACGGGGGGCCGGCTTCCGGCCGAGCCTTTCGCGGCGCGCCGGGCGACCTGGTCCGAGCGCTCGGGGGATCGTCGCGGCGATCTTGCGGCGCCGCAGCGCGGGTCGAGGGATGGGCGATCAGCCACCACTCGGTCCGGTCGCTTGCGCGGCCGGCCGGGGCACCGACACCTCATCCAGCAACGGCAGGAGCTGCGGATTGTCACCGGCCTGACCAGCGGTCGGCCGGACGGCCATCGGCCGTCCCCGCCGATCGACCGCGAGCCGGATCGTGCTGCTCAGCCCGCCCCGGGACCGCCCGATCGCCTCCCCCCTCGACCGCAGCAACCACGATGCCCATACGCGCAGCGCCGCGCTGATAGGCGGAGCCCCTTTTTCGCCGCCCGAGGCCGGGCCCCGGCGGGGATCGCGGCGCAGCCGCTCACGGGTGGTCTTAGCGGAGTCGTATCGCTCCGGGACATCGCGCTATGGCGCGCCCGTGCGCAGCTTCCACGCGATCGCGTTCAGCGCGTGGGAGCAGGGTGCAACGGCCACAGCTTGGGTCGGTCACGTGGCGGTAGTAGCGCCGGAGGTTCCTGACGGCACAGGGAAGGCAGCGCCAACTCGCGTTCGGCTCTCCGCCGGCGCCGGGCCGGCGCCGAGCTCAGGACGCCGACCGGGCGCTCGTCGGCGACGGCGCGGGGGGCCGGCAGGGCGGCGGTCGGCGCGCCTACGACGCGGCGGCCATTCGGACTTCTACGTAATCCTTGCCGGGCGCCGAAGAATCCCGCACCCACTTGCCGCTGTCAGCCGTCCACACATCACCCGCGAACGCCACCCTCCGCACGCCGTATTCGTGCGCCTTGGCCACGAACCAGTGCGCGGACTGCCAGCCGAGCCGCGACTTGCCCCCGCCCCCGACCGCGACCTTCAGGATCGGCACATCGCCCTCGACGCTCGGGTTGACCGTGAGCTTCCCCAGGTCGGCGGCGAGCTCGGCCACCAGCGCGGTGCTGGCCTGCGACCCGACCCGGTCGGGCGGACGGCGCAACTGACACGTCACCGCGCCGGCCTCGTCACCCAGCAGCGCGGCGGCCAGCGTCTCGGCGTCGCTCTCCCACTTCTGGTACAGCTCCGGGTGGGCGCTGCGCTGCACGGCCTGGGCGGCGTCGGTCAGGCGCATCTTCTGCCAGCCCGGCACCCGCACCAGGTGCTCGTAGAACTCTCCGGCGGCGAAGCGCGGGTCACGCAGCTCGTCGGGCGTCCCCCAGCCCTGGGACGGCCGCTGCTGGAACAGGCCGATCGAGTCGCGGTCGCCGGTGTCGAGGTTGCGCAGTTTCGACTCCTGCAGCGCGGTGGCCAGCGCGATCGCCGCGGCCCGCTCGGGCAGGTCCCGACGCACCGCCGCGGCCACGATCGTCGCCGCGTGGGTCAGCTGGTCGGGAGCCAGCCGGACGACCTTGTCGGCGGCGTAGCTGCGGCAGGTGTCGGAGAGAAACGGCACATGCAGCTTGGTGAGCCTGGACACGCCGATCACGGTCACGACCGCCAGGGTCACGACAACGACCGCCAGAACGGCCGCTTTGCGCATGTTCGTGCCCCTCCTAACCCGTGAACGCCGTTTGTTTCGGGGCACCACTGGTGGGGTACCGGAGACGCCCGCTGATCGAGCCTACGACCTTCGCGTAAGCGCGGGGTGAGGGGAACCGCGAACGAGCTGACACACTGGAGGAATGGCTGGACTACCGCCCGAAGGGCAGCCCGCCCCGGACGACGGTCGGCTCCCCGACGGCGCGCTCGACCGGCTCGGCGAGCGCGGTTTCGGAATCTACGTGCACGTGCCGTTCTGTGCGTCCCGGTGCGGCTACTGCGACTTCAACACCTACGCGCCGGGCGAGCTCGGCAGCGCCGGCCGCACCGACGCCGCCAGCTGGCTCGAGGCCGCGCTCGCCGAGATCGACCTGGCCGGCACCGTGCTCGGCGCCGCGCCCGGCGGGCTGCCCCGCGTCGATACGGTCTTCGTCGGTGGCGGCACCCCGACGCTGGTGCCGATCGACTACCTGTCCCAGGTCAAGAGCCGGATCGAGGAGACGTTCGGCTTCACCAACGACGTCGAGATCACGACCGAGGCCAACCCCGACTCGGTCGACCCGGCGTCGCTGGAGGCCCTGCGGACGGCCGGTTTCACCCGGATCTCGCTGGGCATGCAGTCGGCCCGCTCGCACGTGCTCGCGGTCCTCGACCGCAGGCACACGCCGGGCCGGGCCGTCCAGGCCGCCCAGGAGGCGCGCAAGGCCGGCTTCGAGCACGTCAATCTCGACCTGATCTACGGCACGCCCGGCGAGACCGACGCAGACTGGTCCGCGTCGCTGAGCGCGGCCGTCGCCGCCGGGGTCGACCACGTCAGCGCCTACGCGCTGATCGTCGAGGACGGCACCCGGCTGGCCCGCCAGATCAGCAAGGGCGTCCTCCCGATGCCCGACGACGACGTGCTGGCCGACCGGTACGTCATGGCCGACGACGCGCTCGGCCGGGCCGGCCTGACCTGGTACGAGGTCTCGAACTGGGCCGCCGACGAGAGCGCCCGCTGCCGCCACAACGAGCTCTACTGGCGCAGCGGCGACTGGTGGGGCGTCGGCCCGGGCGCGCACAGCCACGTCGGTGGCGTCCGCTGGTGGAACCTGCGCCACCCGGGGCGGTACGCCGACCGCCTGGCGGCGAAGGCCTCCCCGGCTCAGGCCCGCGAGATCCTGGCGGTCGAAGACCGCCGGGTCGAGGACGTGATGCTCCGCCTCCGCCTGGCCGAGGGCCTGCCGTTGACGGTTCTGGACGCCGACGGGCGCGCCGCCGCGGCCCGGGCTCACGCCGACGGGCTGCTCGACGTCCGCGACGATCGCGCGGTGCTGACCCGGCGGGGCCGGTTGCTGGCCGACGCCGTGGTCAGGGACCTGCTCACTTGATCAGCTTCACCGACATCGGGTACCGGTAGAACTCGTCGCCGGCGGCCCGGACACCGGCGATGATGCCGAAGATCAGCGGCACGAGGAACGTCACCAGTGGCAGCACCCAGAGGAAGAGCGCGCCGAAGCCCAGCGTGATCGCGCTGCCGCAGGCGAAGACCGTCCAGGCGACGACGTTCGCGATCGCCCACGTAATGTGGAAGTTCAGCGCCTCGACCGCGTGCGCGCGCACGTTCGCGTTCGTGGTGCCCCGGACCAGGAACGCGATCAGGGGCGCCACCCAGCCGAAGACCGTGCCGCCGAAGACGACGCCCGCGACGCCGCCGAAGTGCGACACCATGTTCCAGGTCTTCGTGTCGTCCACCGGCCTGGGCGGCGGGTAGCCGCCGTAGCCGGGCGGTTGATGTCCGTACCCCGGCGGGCCGTAGGCGCCACCGGACGACGGAGGGGTACTGAACGGGTCAGGTCTGGACGAGTCGGGCGGCCACGGCGAGGCAGGATCGGTCACGCTCGCAGGGTACGACCGCCGTGACCTGGTAGGGATGGCATTCCGTGTCGGACCCACGACAGGAGCGGGATACGCTTCGGACTTGAAATCGCGGGGGCGAGCAGAGGGGGTGCAGTGACCGATACCCAGGAGACCGCAGCGACCCGGGAGGCCGCAGCGACCCGGGAGACGCACTGGCTCAGCCCGGACGAGCAGCGCACCTGGCGCGCGTACATCGAAGCCAACCGGCTGTTGAACGAGGCGCTCGACCGGCAGTTGCAGCGCGACGCGGGAATGCCGCACACGTACTACGAGATCCTCGTCCGCCTGGCCGACGTACCCGGCCACAGCCTGCGGATGAGCGAACTGGCCCATTCGTCCCTCTCGTCCCGAAGCCGCCTGTCGCACGCCGTATCGCGGCTCGAGGAGCGCGGCTGGGTCCGGCGGGAGAGTTGCCCGACCGACGGCCGCGGTGCGCTGGCCGTCCTGACCGACGAGGGCTACCGCGTACTCCGCGAAGCCGCACCCGCGCACGTCGCCGAGGTGCGTAAACGCCTGATGGACCGGCTCACCCCGGAACAGGTCGCCCAGCTCGGGGAGATCGCCAGGGCGATCTGCGGCGAGTCGGCCGAGGCTGCGCGTTAGTAACAAGACCCACACAGAGGAAGCGGACCGCCACGTCCGCCCCGTATGCTTGGCACTCTCGGCAGCGGAGTGCCAAGATCGTGCTCGGGGAGGTGACAGCGTGACGCTTGACGAGCGGAAGCTGGCGGTCCTCCGGGCCATCGTGCAGGACTACGTCAACACCGAAGAGCCGGTCGGCAGCAAGGCGCTGGCCGAGCGTCACCAGCTCGGCGTCTCTCCGGCGACGATCCGCAACGACATGGCCGTGTTGGAAGAAGAGGGCTACATCGCCCAGCCGCACACCAGCGCCGGGCGCATCCCCACCGACAAGGGCTACCGCCTGTTCGTCGACCGGCTGGCCGGCGTCAAGCCGCTCTCGGTCGCCGAGCGGCGGGCCATCCAGACGCTGCTCAACGGAGCGATCGACCTCGACGACGTGGTGACGCGCACGGTCCGGCTGCTGGCTCAGCTGACCCGGCAGGTCGCGGTCGTCCAGTACCCGAGCCTCACCCGCAGCTCGGTCCGGCACGTCGAGCTCGTCCAGCTGAGCGCCAACCGCCTGCTGCTGGTGCTGATCACCGACACCGGCCGGGTCGACCAGCGCACGGTCGAGTTCCCGGCCGGCATCAGCGACGACGACGTCAACGTGCTGCGGGCGACGGTCAACAGCGCGCTCGCCGGCCAGCGGCTGTCGGACGCGCCGACCCGGGTCGAGGAGCTGCTCGACTCGATCTCGCCCGCGCTGCGTCCGGCGCTGACCACCGTGGCCAGCGTGCTGCTCGAGACGCTCGTCGAACGGCGGGAAGAACGGGTCGTCCTGGCGGGCGCCGCGAACCTGACTCGCAGTACGGTTGACTTCCGGGGTTCGGTCTTCCCGATCCTGGAAGCACTGGAGGAGCAGGTGGTGCTCCTGAAGCTCGTCGGTGAGGTCGATTCGCCGACGGTGCTGCGGGTCCGGATCGGCGACGAGAACCAGGTTGAGGAGTTGCGGGGCATTTCAGTGGTGACTACGGCCTACGGTGCAGGTGACACCGCATTGGCCGGCCTCGGGGTGGTGGGTCCGACTCGGATGGACTACCCCGGCACGATCAGCGCGGTCCGTGCCGTAGCGCGGTACGTCGGCGAAATTCTCGCAGGGAACTGAGCGGGGCTGGGCAGGGACATGCCTTCCGGAGTTGGGGACACACACGTGGCGAAGGACTACTACGGCATCCTCGGCGTGGCGCGGGACGCGACGCCCGAGGAGATCAAACGGGCCTACCGCCGGCTCGCGCGCGAGCTGCACCCGGACGTGAACCCTGATGCCGAGGCACAGGAGAAGTTCAAGGACGTCTCGGTCGCGTACGAGGTGCTGTCCGATCCGGCCAAGCGCGAGCTGGTCGACCTCGGCGGCGACCCGATGGCGCCCGGCGGTGGCGGCGGCCCGGCCGGCGGCCCCGGCGGTCCGTTCACGATGGGCTTCCAGGACATCATGGACGCGTTCTTCGGCGGCGCCACCACGCGCGGCCCGCGTCCGCGGACCCGGCCCGGTTCCGACGCGCTGATCCGGCTCGACCTCGACCTGGTCGACATGGCGTTCGGCGTCAACCAGGAACTCACCGTCGACACCGCGGTGCGCTGCACCACGTGTTCCGGCGCCGGCACCGCTCCCGGCACCCACCCGGCCACCTGCGAGGTCTGCGGTGGACGCGGTGAGGTCCAGACGGTCCAGCGCTCGTTCCTCGGCCAGGTCATGACGTCCCGGCCCTGTGCGGCCTGTCAGGGCTTCGGCACGGTCATCCCGCACCCCTGCCCCGGCTGCGCCGGCGACGGCCGGGTGCGCAGCCGCCGGACGCTGACCGTCAAGGTCCCGGCCGGGGTGGAAGACGGCATGCGGATCCGGCTGGCCGGCGAGGGCGAGGTCGGCCCGGGCGGTGGTCCTCCCGGCGACCTCTACGTCGAGGTGCACGAGCGCCCGCACGACGTCTTCACCCGTCAGGGCGACGACCTGCACTGCCGGGTCTCGCTGCCGATGACCGCGGCGTCGCTGGGCACGAACATCAACCTCAAGACGCTCGACGGCGAGGAGCAGATCGAGGTCAAGGCGGGCACCCAGCCCGGCACCGTGGTCCGGGTCCGCGCGCGGGGTGTGCCGCACCTGCGGGGCAGCGGCCGGGGCGACCTGCACGTCCACCTCGAGGTCCGGACGCCGACGCGTCTCGACGCGGAGCAGGAGCGGCTGATGCGCGAGCTGGCGAAGCTGCGGGGTGAGGAGCGCCCCGAGCCGATGCGCGCGCAGGGCGGTTTTTTCTCCAAGGTCCGTGACGCGTTCAACGGACACGCCTAGACCGAGCGCTTGCGCGAGGTCCGGCTAGCAGAGTGGATCTATCGGTCATGACGGCTCCGACCGCTAGGGAGGAGTCGTCATGACGGATCCGGTCTTCCTGATTGACGAGCTGCCGCCGGTCGGCCCGGCGGTGCTCGACGGGCCCGAGGGCCGGCACGCCGCACTGGTGCGCCGGCTCGGGCCGGGGGAGACGTTGCTGCTCGCCGACGGCGCCGGCGGCCAGGCGTCCTGCGTCGTCGTGGCGGCCGAGCGCGATTCGCTGCGGCTCGACGTCCGGAGCGTGGAGCAGGTGCTCCGGCCGACGCCGACGGTCACCGTCGTGCAGGCGCTGCCGAAGGGTGATCGCGGCGAAGCCGCGGTCGAGATGATGACCGAGGCCGGGGTCGACGTCGTCGTTCCCTGGCAGGCCTCGCGGTCGGTCACCCGCTGGAAGGAAGCCCGCGGCGACAAGGCGCTGGCCCGGTGGCGCAGCACCGGCCGCGAAGCGGCCAAGCAGTCCCGGCGGCTCTGGCTGCCCGAGATCTCCGATCTCGCCTCCACTGCGGACGTGCTTCGGGTGCTCGGCGACGTCGATCTGGCGTTGATCCTGCACGAGGACGCCGACGAGCCGCTGGCCGTGACCCCGCTCGACCGGGCGACCGGATCGGTGGCGCTGGTCGTGGGGCCGGAAGGCGGGATAGCGCCGGACGAGCTGAACGGGTTCGTCGCGGCCGGGGCCCGGCCGGTGCGGCTCGGGCCGACCGTGCTGAGGACGTCCACGGCCGGTGTCGCCGCGCTTGCGATTCTCAACGCGCGAACCGCACGTTGGACTTGAGCGGCATAACAGTACGGACGGCTGGATAGGCTCTTCTTGCGGCGGTGAGAGGAGATCCGGGATGACACCGGCCGACGAGGCAGCTACTGCCTGCGAGCGAATCATCCGAACGCTGCAGGCCGACGAGCGGGTTCCCGCCATTTCGGCGGCGGTCACCCGCGCTGATCGTCCTGCGTGGACGTTCCACATCGGAGACGCGGGAGCGGGCAGACCGGTTCGGCCGGCCACTCAGTTCCGCATCGGATCGGTCACCAAGACGTTCACCGCGGTGCTCGTGCTCCAGCTGCGTGACGCCGGGATGCTCGACCTCGACGACCAGCTCGACGCCCACCTGGCGCTGCCCGCCCACGGCCAGCTGACGATCCGGAGCGTGCTCAACCACACGTCCGGGCTGCAGCGCGAGCCGTGGGGCAACCTGTGGGACACGATCGACGTCCCGGACGGGCCTCGGCTGCTGGAGGAGGTCGCGAAGGCGGAAGCGGTGCTGTCGCCGCGACGGCGCTGGCACTACTCGAACCTGGGATTCGCGCTGCTGGGGCATCTGGTGGCGGCGAAGACCGGGTCGTCGTGGCCGGACGTGCTGCAGGACCGGCTGCTGACGCCGCTGGGGCTGACCGACACCACCGTGCAGCCCCGGGACGACGCCGCGCAGGGATACCTGGTCGAGGCGTACAGCGATTTCGCCCGTCCGGAGCCGCACTTCGACCTGGCCGGAGCCGCGGCCGCGGCCCAGCTCTGGAGCACGGCCGACGACATGGCCCGCTGGGCGCTGTTCCTGGCCCAGCCCGACCCGGCGGTGATCGCCCGGTCGACGCTCGAGGAGATGTACGAGCCGGTCGTCGTCACCGACCCGGTGCACTGGCACACCGGGTGGGGGCTGGGGTTGCAGGTCGCGCCCCAGGGGATCGGGAGCGACCGGGCCATCGACATCGGGCACAACGGCGCGATGCCCGGGTTCCTGGCCGGGGTCTGGTGCCGCCGGGGCGTGACGATCGGGGCCGCGGTGCTCGGGTCGTCGGGCACTGCCGGGGGCATCGTGGCGGCGCCGCACCAGCTGATCGCGGCCTCGCTGCGGGAAGACCCGATGGACGTCGAGCCGTTCGTCATCGGAGACGCGGCCCCGCGGGAGTACGCCGGGATCCTCGGGCGGTGGTGGTCGGAGGGGTCCGAGTTCGTGTTCCGGTGGACGAAGGGGCATCTCGAGGCGCGGTCGGCGTCGGCGGTGGCGGCGGCCCCGCCCGCGGTGTTCGCGTTCGAGGCGCCCGACCTGCTGCGCACGGTCTCCGGCCGGGAGGCGGGGGAGCGGCTGGAGCTGTTCCGGGATCCCGACGGGACGGTTTCGTACATGCGGTGGGCGACGTACCGTTTCACCCGCGATCAGGAAACTTACGCATAACGGACGGGCCGCATTCCGGACGGCGACCGTCCAGCAAGAAATTGCTGTTTCGAGTGCCTTCGAACAGCAATTTCTTGCTGGACGCTCCGTGTCCGTAACGAGACGCGGGTACCTGGCTCGCCTCGATTCTCACGAGCCACACGGGGATCTCGGCCGGTAAGCTTGGGGTACTGGTAGATCCCGAGAACGAGAGCAGGCGGAAGCGGCCTCCCCGGCCGGCCCATGGCAGAAATCAAAGCGCCTACCACGGCGCAAACCCGCATCGTCGTCCCTGACGCCCACGCGATGGTCAGCCTGCTGGGCTCTGGTGACGCCATTCTTTCCCTCATCGAGCGATCCGTCGAAGCCGACGTCCACGTGCGCGGCAACGAGATCACGCTCACCGGCTCCCCCGCCGACAACGCGTTCGCCGAGCGGCTCTTCGCCGAGCTCCTGACGCTGGTCGAGCGCGGCGAGGTACTCACCCCCGACGCCGTCAACCGGACGATCGCGATGCTCAAGTCGGGCGGCGACGAACGTCCGGCCGAGGTGCTCACCCTCAACATCATCTCGAGGCGCGGGAAGACAATTCGTCCGAAAACCCTCAACCAGAAGCGGTACGTCGACGCGATCGACGACCACACGATCGTGTTCGGCATCGGCCCGGCCGGTACTGGCAAGACGTATCTGGCGATGGCCAAGGCCGTCCAGGCGCTGCAGGCCAAGCAGGTCAACCGCATCATCCTGACCCGGCCGGCGGTCGAGGCGGGCGAGCGGCTCGGCTTCCTGCCCGGCACGCTCTACGAGAAGATCGACCCGTACCTGCGGCCGCTCTACGACGCGCTGCACGACATGGTCGACCCCGACTCGATTCCGCGCCTCATGCAGGCCGGCACGATCGAGGTCGCCCCGCTGGCCTACATGCGCGGCCGCACGCTCAACGACGCGTTCATCATCCTCGACGAGGCCCAGAACACCACGGCCGAGCAGATGAAGATGTTCCTGACCCGGCTCGGGTTCGGCTCGAAGATCGTCGTCACCGGCGACGTGACCCAGGTCGACCTGCCCGGCGGCGCCACCAGCGGCCTGCGGGTCGTCCGGGAAATCCTGGACGGCGTCGACGACGTGCACTTCGCCGAGCTCTCCAGCACCGACGTCGTGCGGCACCGGCTGGTCGGCGACATCGTCGACGCGTACGCGCGCTACGACGCCGACCACGACGGTGGCGGCCGACGCGCCGCGGGTGGCCGCCCGGGCCGCCGCAACTGACGCGGGTGTTGGATAGAGCAATGTCGATCGAGATCTCGAACGAATCGGGGCACGAGGTAGACGAGGCCGCGCTGCTGGCCGTCGCCCGCAACACCCTGGACGAAATGGGTGTCAACCCGATGGCCGAGCTGTCGATCCTGCTGATCGACGTCGGGTACATGGCCGAGCTGAACCATCGCTGGATGGAGAAGACCGGCCCCACCGACGTCCTCGCGTTCCCGATGGACGAGCTGGACGCCGACCGCGGCCCCGGCGCCGACGAAGACGGCCCCGAGCCCACGCTGCTCGGGGACGTCGTCCTCTGCCCGGCGGTGGCCGAGCGGCAGGCCAAGGCGGCCGGGCACTCGACGCCGGACGAGCTGATGCTGCTCACCGTGCACGGCATCCTGCACCTGCTCGGCTACGACCACGCCGAGCCGGAGGAGGAGCGCGAGATGTTCGGTCTGCAGAACCGGCTGGTCAGCGCGTACCGGCGGAGCATCGGCATGCCGGCGACCGCCGACCTCAAGCCGACGATCTCCGACCACTGATGAGTACCCCGGGTCTGTTGCTGGCCGCGGCCGGGCTGGTCGTGGTGGCCGGGGCGGTCGCGGCCGCCGACACCGCGTTCAACCAGCTCTCCCGGGCCCGCGCCGAGGAGATGCAGCGCGCGGGCACCCGGGGGGCCGGGAACCTGGTCGCGCTGCTGGGCAACCTGCCGGTGCACGTCAGCCTGTTGCTGCTGATCCGGCTGGCCTGCGAGACGACGTCGATCGTCCTGGTGGCGCTGGTCGCGATCGACCGCTGGGGCCCCGGGTGGCTGGCCGCGCTGGTCACGGCGGCGAGCATGACCGTGATCAGCTTCGTGCTGATCGGCGTCGGGCCGCGGACGATCGGCCGGCTGCACCCGTACCCGGTCGCGCTGGCGAGCGCCGGGATCACCCGGTGGCTGGGCCGCGTGCTCAACCCGCTGGCCCGCCTGCTGATCCTCGTCGGCAACATGGTGACGCCCGGCCGCGGGTTCCGGGAGGGCCCGTTCGCGACCGAGACCGAGCTGCGCGAGCTGGTCGACCTGGCCGAGCAGCGCGGGGTCGTGGAGAGCGACGAGCGCGAGATGATTCACTCGGTGTTCGAGCTCGGCGACACGATCGTCCGCGAGGTGATGGTGCCCCGGCCGGAGATCGTCTGGATCGAGCGCACGAAGACCGTCCGCCAGGCGACGTCGCTGGCGTTGCGCAGCGGGTTCTCGCGGATCCCGGTACTGGGCGAGAGCATCGACGACATCGTCGGCGTCGCCTATCTGAAGGACATGGTCCGGCGGGTGCAGGGTCAGCCGGAGGCCGACCGCCAGTTGCGGGTCGAGCAGGTCATGCGCGACGCGGAGTTCGTGCCGGAGTCCAAGCCGGTGGCCGACCTGCTGCGCGAGATGCAGCAGCGGCGGATCCACATGGCGATCGTGATCGACGAGTACGGCGGCACCGCCGGGCTGGTGACGATCGAAGACATTCTCGAGGAGATCGTCGGCGAGATCGCCGACGAGTACGACAACGAGCGGCCGCCGGTCGAGAACCTCGACGACGGCTCGGTGCGGGTCACCGCCCGGCTGCCGGTCGAGGACCTCGGCGAGCTGCTCGACGTCGAGCTGCCGGACTATTCGGACGACATCGAGACGGTCGGTGGGCTGCTCGCGCACGAGCTCGGGAAGGTGCCGATCCCCGGGGCGTCGGTGCGCATCCAGGGCCTGGAGCTGACCGCGGAGAGCGCGGGCGGCCGGCGGAACCGGATCGACACGGTTCTGGTCCGGCGGCTCGAACCTTCGTCCGACGACGACGTACCGGCTGAGGAGACGCACACCGCCGATGTCTGACGCTCTCGATCCCGAAGACGCCAAGATCGTCACGCTGGCCCGCTCGACCCGGGCGCGCAACGGCGCTCCCGAGGGGGCGGCCGTGCGAGACACGGATGGCCGGACGTATGCGGCCTCCACGGTGGCGCTGCCGTCGCTGTCGTTGTCGGCTCTGCAGGTGGCGGTGGCGATGGCGGTGTCCAGCGGTGCGCCGGGCCTGGAGGCGGCCGCGGTGGTGACGGCATCCGGTGTGGCGGAGGCGGCGGGGACGGCCGCGGTCCGAGACCTGACGCCCGGTGCGCCGATTTTGATCGCCGACCCGTCCGGCGCGGTGGTGGCGCGCGCCTGACGGCGCGGTCAGCTCTGGGACGTCGGCAGGACGATCACCTGGCGCAGGTTGACGTGCCGGGGGCGGGACGTGACGTACGCGATGAGGTCCGCGATGTCGCCGCTGGTGAGCGCTTGCATCGTCGCGAACATGCCGTCCAGCTGGGCGGAGAGCCGCGGGTTGTCGATGTGCTCGCCGAGCTCGCTGTCGGTGAGGCCGGGTTCGATGTTGGTCACCCGGATGGCGTCCGGACCCAGTTCGGTCCGGAGGGACGCGGAGAGCTGGGTCAGGGCCGCCTTCGTCGCCGAGTAGACGGCGTACTCCGGAAACACGACGTGCGCGCCGATCGACGAGATGTTCACCAGGTCGGCTGGTCGCCCGTCCGCCGCGGCCGCGCGCAGGCCGGGCAGGAAGGCCTGGATGACGTGCATCGCGCCGGTGAGGTTGGTGTCGATCATCCGGGACCATTCGTCGATCCGCCCGGCGCCGATCGGGTTCGGCAACATCACCCCGGCGGCGTTGACGACCAGGTCCGGAGCGCCGAACTCGGCGGTGACCCGCTCGGCGGCGGCCTGTACCGAAGCCGGGTCGGTGACGTCGGCGGGCACCGGAAGGGCGACTCCACCCGCTGTGGTGATCTCGGCGGCCAGGTCGTCGACGCGGGTCTGACGGCGGGACAGCAGGGCGACTCGCGCTCCGCCGGCGGCCAGCGCCGTGGCGGTCCGGGCACCCATGCCGCTGGCGGCCCCGGTGACGAGGGCGCTGCGGCCGGTCAGTTCATAGTGGTTGGACACGGGCACCAGCGTGGGCGGGGCGGCCGGTCCTAGGCAGGGGCGCGTTCTCACCTGGTTCCAGCAGAACCAGGTTCGATCGGACGCCGGTCGGCACACTGGGCGTATGAGTTCTTCGGCCGGCAGGGCGTCAGAGATCGGGGCATTTCTCCGAGCACGGCGGGATGCGGTTCGGCCGGAGGAATTCGGATTGCCGGTGCTGGGGCGGCGACGGGTGCCGGGCCTGCGGCGGGAGGAGCTGGCCCAGCTGGCCGGGGTCAGCCCGGACTACTACGTGCGTCTCGAGCAGGGCCGGGGCCGCAACGTCTCCGACTCCGTACTGGACGCGGTGGCGCAGGTGCTGCGCCTGAGCGAAGTCGAGCGGGAGCACCTGCGCAACCTGGCCCGGCCCGGAGAAGCCGTTCCCAGCCGCCCGCTCCGGCCGGTGCGGTCCGGCCTCCAGGTGCTGCTGGACATGATGGCGACCGTCCCGGCGTTCGTGATGGGCCGGCGGATGGACGTCGTCGCGTGGAACGGGCTGGGCGACGCGGTCAACGGATTCACCGGCTGGTCGGCCGGGCCGCCGAACGTCGCCCGGTGGACGTTCCTGGATCCGCGGGCGCGCTCGTTCTACCTGGACTGGGAGACGGTGGCCGGGGAGACCGTGGCCTATCTGCGCCTGTACGCCGGACGGCATCCCTCCGATCCGGCGCTGGCCGCGCTGCTCGGCGACCTCTCGCTGCGCAGTCCCGAGTTCGTGCGGCTGTGGGCCGGTCAGCGGGTCAAGGAGAAGACGTTCGGGGCCAAGCTCCTTCGTCACCCGATCGCCGGGGAGTTGGAGCTGGCCTTCGAGACCTTGGCGCTGCCCGGTGAGCCCGATCTGCTGCTCGTCACGTACACGGCCGTCCCGGGGAGCGCGGACGCCGAGAAGCTGCAGCTGCTGGCCAGTTGGGTTCAGACGACGGGCGGACGCGGGGTGCTCGGGCTAGTGGGAGAATGAATACGTGAGCGACTTTCGTGCTGGCTTCGCGTGCTTCGTCGGCCGGCCCAACGCCGGCAAATCCACGCTGACGAACGCCCTGGTCGGTACCAAGATCGCGATCACCAGCAGCAAACCGCAGACGACGCGGCACACGGTGCGGGGCATCGTCCACCGGGCCGACGCCCAGCTGGTGCTCGTCGATACGCCGGGGCTGCACAAGCCGCGGACGCTGCTCGGGGAGCGTCTCAACGACCTCGTGCGCACGACCTGGGCCGAGGTCGACGTCGTCGCGCTGTGCGTGCCGGCGGACGAGCCGGTCGGGCGGGGCGACAGGTTCATCGCCGACGAGATCGTCGGGCTCAAGAAGAAGAACCTGGTCGCGGTCGTCACCAAGACCGACCTCGTCGACAAGAAGCGTCTGGCTCAACAGTTGCTGGCCGTGTCGGAGCTGGCCGACTTCGCCGAGGTCGTGCCGGTCTCGGCGCAGGCCGGCGACCAGGTCGACCTGCTCGCCGACCTGCTGATCAAGTATCTGCCGGAGTCGCCGCCGCTCTACCCCGACGGCGAGCTGACCGACGAGCCCGAGCAGGTCATGGTCGCCGAGCTGATCCGCGAGGCCGCGCTGGAGGGCGTCCGGGACGAGCTGCCGCACTCGCTGGCCGTCGTCGTCGAGGAGATGGAGCAGCGGGAGGGCCGCGACGACCTGCTCGACGTCCACGCGACCGTGTTCGTCGAGCGTCCGAGCCAGAAGGCGATCGTGGTCGGGGCGGGCGGCGAGCGGATCAAGTACGTCGGCAGCACCTCGCGACGGCAGATCGAGGCGCTGCTCGGCACGAAGGTCTTCCTCGACCTGCGGGTGAAGGTCGCCAAGGACTGGCAGCGTGATCCGCGACAGCTCCGACGGTTGGGTTTCTGAGACTTGCCGCTCTACCGGGACATCGGCGTCGTCCTCCGAGTGCAGCAACTCGGTGAGGCCGACCGCATCATCACGCTGCTCACCCGTCGGCACGGGCGGGTCCGCGCGGTGGCCAAGGGCGTCCGCAAGACCAAGAGCCGGATCGGTGGCCGGTTGGAGCCGTTCAGCCACGTCGATCTGCAGCTGTACGAGGGCCGGTCGCTGGACGTCGTCAGCCAGGTGGAGATGCTCGACCCGTTCGGGAAGCACATCATGGACGACTACGCGCGGTACACGGCGGCCAGCGCGATCGCGGAGACCGCAGAGCGGTTGACCGCGGAGGAGCGCGAGCCCGCGCTCCGCCTGCACCTGCTGACGGTCGGCGCGCTCCGCGCGCTCGCGGCCGGCGAGCACGAGTCGCCTCTGGTGTTGGACGCCTACCTGCTGCGGGCGATGAGCTACGCCGGGTGGGCGCCCGCGCTGATGGAGTGCGCGGTCTGCGGGCTGCGCGGCGCGCACCGGGCGTTCTCGGTCCAGGCCGGTGGCTGTGTGTGCGCGAACTGTCGTCCGCCGGGGTCGGCGTCGCCGTCGGTGGAGGCGTTGGAGCTGATGGTGGCGCTGCTCGACGGCGACTGGAACCACGCCGGGCAGAGCGAGTCGCCGACCCGGCGCGAGGCCAGCGGGCTGGTCGCGGCCCACCTGCAGTGGCACCTGGAACGGGGCCTACGCTCGTTGCCGCTGGTCGATCGAACGGAGTCTTCCCGATGAGCAAGGTACGGCCACCGACCCCTCATGTCAGTGGGGCGCGGCCGCCGGCGATCCCGGCCGACCTCGTGCCGAGGCACGTCGCGCTGATCATGGACGGCAACGGACGCTGGGCCAAGCAGCGCGGGCTGCCGCGCACGGAGGGTCACAAGCGAGGCGAGGACTCGCTCTTCGACGTGATCGAGGGCTGCGTCGAGATCGGCATCAAGTACCTCTCCGCCTACGCGTTCTCGACCGAGAACTGGAAGCGGTCGCCGGATGAGGTCCGTTTTCTCATGGGGTTCAACCGGGACGTGATCCGGCGGCGGCGGGACCAGCTCAACGCGATGGGCGTGCGGGTCCGGTGGGCCGGTCGGCGGCCGAAGTTGTGGCGCAGCGTGATCGCCGAGCTCGAGGCGGCCGAGGAGATGACCGTCGACAACGACGTCCTCACGTTGCAGTTCTGCGTGAACTACGGCGGGCGGGCCGAGATCGTCGACGCGGCCGCCGCGCTGGCCCGCGAGGTCGCGGCCGGGAAGCTCTCGCCCGACAAGATCACCGAGAAGGTGTTCGCGCGCTACCTGGACGAGCCGTCGATCCCGGACGTGGACCTGTTCGTGCGGTCGTCGGGGGAGCAGCGGATCTCGAACTTCCTGCTCTGGCAGTCGGCGTACGCGGAACTGGTCTTCGACGACACGCTGTTCCCGGACTTCGACCGGCGGAACATCTGGCGGGCGTGCGAGATCTACGCGTCGCGTGATCGGCGGTACGGCGGAGCGATTCCGAACCCGGTAGCCTCTGCTGACGCTATGTGAAAGTGAATGAACGCTGCGTCACTCTACCGTTCGGTGATGGCATAGGGCCCAATGGATCTCGGGCGGTCTCGCCCGACGGTCGCGGGGTTCGCCTCGCCGGGGAGCGTCGGGTGGAGAGCGGTCGGGTGCCAGTTCCCGGTCTGGTGCCCGGCCGCGCGTACAGCGGTCCGGCGGCGGTTACTCCGGACGCCGCTGGTCGCGGTCCGCTCTCCCCGGTGTTCGTTGCGGGCCCTTCGGACGCCGGGTGAAGATCCGGGTACGACAGCTACGGAAACCCCACCTGTGCTGTCGTGCCCGGGCGGACCCGCCGACCGCCATGAGCTGAGGGCGATGCAGCTCATGGCGGATCGGCGGTCCTATACAGATCGCGCTGAGGGCGATTCTGGAGGGTTATGGCGGATCGGCGGTCTTATTCAGATCGCGCTGAGGGCGATTCTGGAGGGTTATGGCGGATCGGCGGTCTTATTCAGATCGCGCTGAGGGCGATTCTGGAGGGTTATGGCGGATCGGCGGTCCTCAGTTCTGGGCACCGCCCCGGGAGGTGGCGACCCCTTACCGGGGCGGTACCGCTGACCGAAGTGTGCACCGGTTTCCGGCGTGCCGCAGGATGTTGCCGAGACCAAATGAATGTCTTATTCACGTTTGCGTCCCGAGCGACGGGCGGGCGGTCGGGAAGCGGTGTTGGCTTGGCCGCATCGAGCCGGCGGGCCCACCCCTCGAGTGCTAGATGCCCGCCAGGATGGCGTCTACTTCGGCTTCGTAGAGCAGGGAAACGTCGAATTCCATCGGGCCGAAGGCCTGCTGTAGCTCCAGGCTCAGCACGCCGTGCAGGCGGGACCAGGCGACGACGGTCGCGCGCACCAGGTGCGGAGGCGCCGCCGGGTCGGCGTACCAGGACCCGAGCTGCGCATCGAGCGGGGTCGGCGGCGGCGCGGGCGTCCCGCGTTCGGCCGCGACCGCGGCGATCGCGCCCAGCACGGCGGTGAACATGCGCGCGGCCGCGGCGATCGTGCCGGCCGGGGCGCGGTAGCCGGGAACCGGCGTGCCGAACAGCAGCTGGTACCAGTGGGGTTCGGCCAGCGCCCAGGTCCGGAACGCGTGCAGCACGGCCCGCAACCGCTGGTCCGGCCGGTCACCGCGGTCGGCCGCGCTCTCCAGGGCTTCCGCGATCGCCGTGAAACCGTCGCTGACCAGCGCCGTCAGCAGCTCGTCCCGGTTGGCGAAGTAGCGGTAGAGCGCCGGGCCGGACATCCCGATCTCGCGCGCGATCGCGTTGAGCGACAGGCCGCCGGTGCCCGACTCGGCCAGCTGACGCAGCGCGACCTGCTTGGCCTCGTCGCGGGTCTGCTCGCGGTACCGCTGGCGCCGGTCGGTCACCGAACCACCCCCTTGACAGCGCCACCGTAACAGCTTCACGCTTGAGTTAGAACTTCTAACAAGACGGAGGGGGTCTAGCGTGAAGACACGTGCGGCGGTACTCGACGGGCCGGGTCGATTGGTGGTTCGCGACCAGACGCTCCGGGCTCCTCGGCGCTCCGAGCTGCTGATCGCGGTCGAGGCCGCCGGCGTGATGTTCGCCGAGGTCCAGATGGCACTCGGGCGCTACCCGGGCCAGCCCCGGTTCCCGTTCGTGCCCGGCTACGACCTCGTCGGCACCGTCGTCGACGGACCGCGTGCCGGGCAGCGGGTCGCGGCCATGACCCGCCACGGCGCCTGGGCCGAGCTCGTCGTGCGGCCCGCGAGGCAGGTGGTCGAGGTCCCGGCCGGGCTCGCCCCGGCCGACGCGGTCGCGCTGGTCACGAACGGCGTCACCGCCTACCAACTGCTCCACCGGTCCGCGCGGGTGCGGCCCGGCGAGACCGTGCTCGTCCTCGGCGCCTCCGGCGGGGTGGGGACGCTACTGACGCAGCTGGCCGTGGCCGCGGGCGCCACCGTCATCGGCACCGCGTCCCCGGCCAAGCACCACGCGGTGCGCGGGTTCGGGGCGACGCCGGTCGACTACCACGGCCCCGGGCTGCCCGATCGCGTCCGCGCGCTGGCGCCGGACGGCGTCGACGTGGTGCTCGATCCGATCGGCGGTCCCGGCTTCGACGACTCCTGGCGGCTGCTGGCGCCCGGCGGGCGGTTGGTCTGGTACGGCAGTCAGTCGACGCTGCACGCCACCGGCGTCCGGTTCGCTCCGGCGATCGTCGCGCTGCGCAAGATCGCCGCCTGGAACGCCCGCAGCCGGTTGCGGCGCGACGGCCGCCGGGCGTCGCTCTACTACGTCCGCAATGGGACGCGCGCGTTCCGGACCGACCTGGCCACCGTGCTGGACGAGGCGGCGGCGGGCCGGCTCTCGTCGGCCGTATCGGCGCGGTACGCGCTCGACCAGGCGCGGGAGGCGCTGACCGCACTGAGCGACGGGCGGATCACCGGGAAGGCCGTGCTGGAGATCTCAGGCCGCGGCCGCGCACTCGGCGCAGGTGCCGAAGATCTCCAGGGTGTGTGAGACGTCGGCGAACCCGTGCTCGGCGGCGATCTTGTTCGCCCAGCTCTCGACGGTGGGCCCGGCGACCTCGACGGTGCGCCCGCAGACCCGGCAGACCAGGTGGTGGTGGTGGCCGCTGGAGCAGCGTCGGTAGAGGTGCTCGCCGCCGGGCGGGCGCATGACGTCGATCTCCTCGGCGTCCGCGAGCGCCTGCAGCGTGCGGTAGACGGTCGTCAGCCCGACGGACTCGCCGCGGTGGCGGAGCAGCTCGTGCAGCTCCTGCGCGCTACGGAACTCTTCGACCTCGGAGAGCAGCGCCATGACCGCCGTCCGCTGACGCGTGGTCCGGCCGACACTCGCCTGCATGTTCATTCCTCCCGGTGGCGCTCACCAGTGATCATCTCAGGTTTCCGGGAGCATGGGCGGCGTGCGCGACCGCGTCCCGCACGACGTGGGCGACGTGCGCGTCGGTGAGCGAGTACGCGACCTCGCGGCCGCGGCGGTGGGACTCGACGACGCCCGCTCCGCGGAGGACCCGCAGGTGCTGGGACACCAGCGGCTGCGGGACGCCGAGGGCGTCGACCAGCTCGTGGACGCAGAGCGCGCCGGTGTCGAGCCGCATGACGATCGCGATCCGGAGCGGCGAGGCCAGGGCCCGCAGCAGCTCGGCGGCCGGCGCGTAGTCGCCGACGGGCTCCAGCCGCCCGACCGCCTCGACCGGCGATTCGGTCATACCGGCGCCGGTTCGCGGTCGGGTTCACGGCTGACCGCGGACCGCCGGGCCAGCCGGCGCCCCAGCGCGGCCATCACCGTCACCACGACGAACACCAGCACGGCCAGCACGACGATCGACGCGCCGGACGGAACGTCCAGATAGAACGAACCGACCGCGCCGGTCAGCGCGATCGTCACGCTCAGCGCCATCGCGCCGGCCATCGTCGCGACGAACCCCCGCGCGACCTGCTGAGCGGTCGCGACCGGCACCACCATCAGCGCGCTGACCAGCAGTACGCCGACGACCCGCATCGCGACGGTCACGGTCACCGCGGCCGACACGGCCAGCGCGATGTTCAGCACGCGCACCGGCACCCCGGACACCCGGGCGAACTCCTCGTCGTGGCAGATCGCGAACAGCCACGGACGCAGCCCGATCGTGAACGCCAGCACGACCGCGCCCAGGATGCCCATCACCAGCAGGTCCGACGGTGCGGTCGTCAGCAGCGACCCGAACAGGTACCCGAGCAGGTTCACGTTGCTGCTGCCCGCGGCCAGGCTGATCAGCAGGACGCCACCGGCGATCCCGCCGTAGAACAGCATCGCCAGCGCGACGTCACCCGACGCGCCGCCGCGCGACCGGATCAGCTCGACCGCGACCGCACCGACGGCCGCGACCACCACCGCGGTGAGGACCGGCGACGTGCCGGTGAGGAACCCGAGCGCGACGCCGGTCAGCGCGATGTGCCCGATGCCGTCGCCGACCAGCGACATCCGCCGCTGCACGAGGTAGATGCCGACGGCCGGCGCGGTGAGCCCGACCAGCACCGCGGCGATCAGCGCGCGGACCATGAAGCCGTAGTGGAGGATGCTCATCGGATCGGCCCGGGCGCGTGCGTCAGGTCCGGCGTCGGCGGGTTGCCGTGGACGTGGTGCCGGTCGGTGTCGACGTAGCCGGGGGCCCACGGGGCGCCGTCGTGGACGATGTGGCCGTGGTCGAGCACCACCGTGCGGGTGAGCAGTTCGGCGAGCGGGCCGACCTCGTGCAGGACGATCAGCAGCGTCGTGCCCCGCGCCACCAGTCGGGCCACCGTGTCGGCGAACGCGCGCTGGTTGGCCGCGTCGACGCCGGCGTTCGGCTCGTCCAGGACGAGCAGGTCGGGCTCACCGGCCAGCGCGCGGGCGATCAGCACCCGCTGCTGCTGGCCGCCGGAGAGCGTCGAGACCCGCTCGCGGGCCCGGTCGGCCAGACCGACCGTCTCCAGGGCGTCGGTCACCGCGGCCTTGTCGGCCGCCGACGGCCGGCGGAGGAAGCCCCGCCGGGCCAGGCGCCCGCTGGTGACCACTTCGCGGACGGTTGCCGGCACGCCGGTCGCGGCCCCCGACCGTTGCGGTACGTATCCGACGCGACGCCAGTCGGCGAACCGGGCCAGCGGCGTGCCGAACAGCGTCACCTCACCGGCCGAAACCGGGACCAGGCCGAGCAGCGTGCGCACGAGCGTCGACTTGCCGGAGCCGTTCGAGCCGAGCAGGGCCACGACCTCGCCGGGGTTCACCGACAGTGACACGTCCCGCAGCACGGGGCGCTCCCCGAGCACGACGGTCACCGCGTCGACGCCCGCGACCGGCGCGGTCGTCACGACGTCCTGGGTCTTCACCGACACGACAACGCGCCTCGCAACGTCGTCAGGTTCGAGCGCATCACCGAGAAGTAGTCGTCCTTGCTGTCCTTGGCGATGCCCTCGATCGGGTCGAGGACCTCGGCTTTCGCACCTACCTCGCGCGCCAGCGCCTCGGCGATCTTCGGACTGACCAACGTCTCGAAGAAGATCACTGTGACCCCGTTCTTTTTCGCGTACGCCGCGGTCTCGGCCAGGCGGGCTGCGGACGGTTCCTCTTCCGGGGTGAGCCCGGTGATCGGCACCTGGGTGAGACCGTACCTCGCAGAGAGGTAACCGAACGCGTTGTGGCTCACGACTATCGTTTTCTGTTGGCAGTTCGCCAGGCCGGATTTGTACTCGCCGTCGAGCGTCGCCAGCTTGGAGTCCAAAGCCTTGGCGTTGGCCGTGTATTCCGCTGCGTTCGCGGGGTCGCGCCGGCCGAATTCTTTCGCCACCGCGTCGGCGATGCCGGCCAGCCGGGTCGGGTCGAGCCAGACGTGCGGGTCCTTGCCCTTCTCGTCGTGGTGCAGCTCGCCCTCTTCGAGCGGGACGTAGCCGTCCTTCAGGGGGGCGACGGTGGCTACGTCCAGGGACTTGTTCTTCGCGCCCTCGTCGACGGCGTCGTCCACCGCGGGCTGGAAGTTCCGGAGGTAGACGACCGCGTCGGCGTCGGTGACCTCGGCGACCTGCTTCGGGCTCAGCTCGAGGTCGTGCGGTTCGACGCCGGGCTGGACGAGGTTCGTTACCGAGACGTGGTCGCCGCCCACCTGCTCGGAGACGAACTGCAGGGGGTAGAAGGCCGCGACGACGTCGAGTTTGCCGTCGGGCTGGGCGTCGGTGAGGGCGGAGCATCCGGCGACGGCGGTGACGAGGAGCGCGACGACGGTCGTTCGGAGGGGGCGGTGGAACATGACAACGATTCTCATTAGCGGTGAGATTGATTGTCAACTTCGCATAAGCGCAGAGTGACGCTACTCGCAGTGACGGAGGTGTCCGCCGGGGCTGCTCCGGCTGGTTGCCGGCTGTGGCGCGTGCGCTCCCGCTTGACTTGAGGGCTCGGTGGCGCGCTGAGTGAGCGGTACTGCTAGCTGGGCGACGGAGTCTTCGTGCCTCTCTCGCGCGGGTAGGGCGCTGCGGACGGGTCGACAGATCCCGCCGTCGCCGCGGTGCGGTGGGGCGGAGTCCGGCATCGCGGTCCCGGCGACGCCACGGATCGCGGCCGGGCGATCGAGGCGCTGACCTCTGCGGCGGCGGCCAGGCCGAACGCTCCCGCGCCGCTGCGTGCCGCGCCCGCCCCGCCCGCCCCACCGGGGCCGGGACCCAGTGATCCGCACGTCGTGGCCACCGGCCGGCCGCCCCGGGCGCGATCTGCGCTCGGGCGGCGTGACAACGCTGACGCGCAGCCGGGCCCCTGCCGGGACGACGACATCCTCGCGGACACCGGCTAGCGGGCCTTTGCCGTCAAAAGCCCGCTATCCGGCCTACTTTGACGTTGACAAGCTCGCAATCTGAAGGACGGGGTCAGGCGCGCGCCGGCCCGGGACCTCGGTGGGCATCCGGCGATCCCGATCGCGCGGCGGGGGTCGCGGTCGGATGAGCGGAGTCCGTGGTCGGGCGCCCGAAGCGTGGCCTCCGTGGCCTTGCGCCGCCGCGGACGCAAACATCCCGGCTCCGCCGACCCGCGCGCTCGCTCCTGCGGCGGGAGATACGCCCAGCACCGCCGGCCCGGGCGCCGAGTTCTCGCGGCCAGAGGCGCACCCCAGCTACGCCGATCCGTGCGCGGTGCTTCCCCGTTGCCCCTCGCCGTGGAGGGGCGCCGCGCAGGCCTCCCGAACGCCGGGCGATGTGGGGCCGGGCGGCTACCCCGGCACGTTGGGCGATCCGGTTGCCCGAGAGCCGCACTGAGCAACCCGGCCGCGGGAGGACCACGCTCGGCGACCTGGCCGTACTCGGCGACCCGCCGTACTCGGCGACCCGGCGGTGCTGGGCGGCTCGGCGGTGCTGGGCGGCTCGGCGGTGCTGGGCGGCTCGGCGGTGCTGGGCGGCTCGGCGGTGCTGGGCGGCTCGGCGGTGCTGGGCGACGCTGCTGCGCTGGGCGGCGCTGCTGCGCTGGGCGGCGCTGCTGCGCTGGGCGGCGCTGCCGTACTCGGCGACCCTGCCGCACTCGGCGACTCGGCCGCGCGAGGGCCTCGTGCGGCAACTGGCCCCCGTGCGGCGGCCCGGGCGCGTTCGGCGGCCCGGCCGGCTAACGCCACCCCGCGCCACCCCGCGCCACCCCCCGCCGCCCCCGCGCGACCCCGCCCACCACCGCCCCCGCCGCGACCCCCCGATTCACCCCGCCCCTCGGCCGGCCCCGTCCACGTCCCCGACCTACCAGACCTTCGACACCGCGAAGGCCAGCAGAAGCACCACGACCACCACCCGCCCAGCCCTGGCCCCAGGGCTCGCAGAGCCCCACACGATCCACGCCAACCACCCCACCAACGCGGCAATCACCAGAACCAGAGCCGCCCCCACCACCCCCGGCAAGAACGCCCCAGCCCCGAAAACCACCACAACCGCCAACACCAACGCAAACCTCGGCGCCCGGAGCAAACGGGCCAGCAAGGCGGCCGACCTAGGTCCAACCGGACGCTGCGCTTCGGACACGGAGAAGCCTCCTGGGTAGCGTGGGGAACCCATCGTTCCAGAGGAGGCGCCGTGCTCGTCATCAGTCGGTTCGACGTGGCGGAGGGTGACGGAGACGGCTTCCTCGAACGGGCCAGGGCGGCGCTCGGAGCGTTCGCGGTCCGGCCGGGCTTCATCCGGGGCCGGGTCGGCCGCTCGGCCGACGCCCCGACCGCCTGGGCGCTCACCACCGAGTGGGACTCGGTCGGCAGCTTCCGCCGCGCACTCTCGGACTTCGACGTCAAGGTGCACGCGAGCACGCTGCTGGCCGAGTCCAGCGACGAGCCGAGCGCGTTCGAGGTGCTGGGCGCCTGGGACGGCGCGGTCGAGACGCAGGGCCGCACGGACCGTGCCCCGGATGCGGACACGACCCGCGTCGGTGACACTCCGCGATAGCCCTTCTGGCGCTGGTGAGGCAGGCTGAGAGCGTGCGGAGTAACCGGTCATGACCTGGGTGCCACCCTCTAGTGGCGGCTACAGCCAGCAGCCGTACGTACCGCCCGCGTATCAGCCACCGCCGCCGGTGCGCAGCGAGCGTGAGCAGAAGCGGGAGCGTGCGTTGCGGGCGCTCCCGCCGCCGCCGACCCCTCCGCCGGGGATGGGCGCGCGTCCGGCGTTCGCGCCGCCGGTTCCGCGGCCGACGCGGACGGTGCTGATCGTGTCGCTGGGGCTCGGCGCGACGCTGCTGATCTGCTGCGGCGGCAGCGTGTTCGGGGTCGGCGGCCTCTTCTACTACGGCTACAACACGCTCCAGAAGGACGCCGTGGCGACGGTCGACGGCTACCTCGGCGACCTGCGCGACGGGCGCTACCAGCAGGCGTACGCCCGGCTCTGCCTGTCCGAGCGGCAGCAACGCTCGCTCGACGACTTCACCCGGGACGAGCGGGCCACCGGGCAGGTCACCACCTACACGGTCGGTGACGACATCGAGGTCGACCAGAACAGCAACTGGGTCATCACCGCTCAGGTCGCCCGGGAGGGCAGCTCAGCCGGCCCGGAGAGGTTCCCGGTCAACTTCGACGACGCCAACGCGGCCCGCATCTGCCCGACCTGACGGGTTACGGGGTGGCGGGCGTCCGGACGCGCCGGGGTAGCCTAGCTCGGCATAACCCGCCGAACCGCCAGTCCGGATGGAGAGATCCCGGTGCCCGCCGACCGCATGGACGTCATCGTCAACCTGAGCAAGCGACGGGGCTTCGTGTTCCCGTCGAGCGAGATCTACGGAGGGCTCCGCGCCTCGTGGGACTACGGTCCGCTCGGCGTCGAACTGAAGACCAACGTCAAGCGCCAGTGGTGGAAGACGATGGTCACCGGCCGTGACGACATCGTCGGCCTGGATAGCAGCGTGATCCTCGCGCCCGAGGTCTGGAAGGCCTCCGGCCACGTCGAGACGTTCACCGACCCGCTGACCGAGTGTCAGAGCTGCCACAAGCGCTTCCGGGCCGACCACCTCGAAGAGGGCTACGAGGCCAAGCACGGCAAGCCGCCGATGAACGGCCTGGCCGATGTCAACTGCCCGAACTGCGGGACCAAGGGCGCGTTCACCGCGCCGCGTCAGTTCTCCGGCCTGCTGAAGACGTACCTGGGCCCGGTCGAGGACGAGACCGGCCTGGCCTACCTGCGTCCGGAGACCGCGCAGGGCATCTTCATCAACTTCCTGAACGTCCAGCAGACGTCCCGGAAGAAGCCGCCGTTCGGTATCGCCCAGCAGGGCAAGAGCTTCCGGAACGAGATCACGCCGGGGAACTTCATCTTCCGCACGCGTGAGTTCGAGCAGATGGAGATGGAGTTCTTCGTCGAGCCCGGCACCGACGAAGAGTGGCACCAGTACTGGATCGACGCCCGCATGCAGTGGTACCTCGACCTGGGGATCTCCAAGGAGCGGCTGCGCTTCTTCGAGCACCCCAAGGAGAAGCTCGCCCACTACGCCAAGCGGACCGTCGACATCGAGTACAAGTTCGACTTCGCCGGCACCGAGTGGGGCGAGCTCGAGGGCATCGCGAACCGCACCGACTTCGACCTCGGCGCGCATGCGAAGGCCTCCGGCGCCGACCTCTCCTACTTCGACCAGGAGAAGGGCGAGCGCTGGACGCCGTACGTCATCGAGCCGGCCGCCGGTGTCGACCGCGCGCTGCTGACGTTCATGCTCGACGCGTACACCGAAGACGAGGCGCCGAACGCCAAGGGCGTGATGGAGAAGCGCACCGTCCTGCGGTTCGACCCGCGCCTCGCGCCGGTGAAGGCCGCGGTGCTTCCGCTGTCGCGGAACACCGACCTGTCCCCGAAGGCCCGTGACCTGGCCGCCCTGCTCCGCCTCAACTGGAACGTCGATTTCGACGACGCCGGGGCGATCGGACGTCGGTACCGGCGTCAGGACGAGATCGGAACGCCGTACTGCATCACGGTCGACTTCGAGACGCTCGACGACCAGGCCGTCACGATCCGGGAGCGGGACTCGCGCTCGCAGGAGCGCGTCGGTCTCGACCAGGTCGAGAGCTACCTGGGTCAGCGCCTGCTCGGCTGCTGACGCACGCGGCGCACGCGGCGCACGACGAGTGCTGCCGTCGCGGCGAGAGCCGCGGCGGCAGCCAGTAGCGGCCACCGGAAACGCAGTTGCCACGGGCCGCGGTCGGGGCTCGCGGTCTCGGTGAACCGCAGCCCGGCGACCAGCGCACCGGCCGCGTCCTCGACCCCGGTGGATTGCGGCATGGTCATCACGACCGTCCGGGTTCCCCCGCTCACCGTGCTCACGGTGCCGCCGTAGTCGAACACCAGGATCGTGCGCGGGTCGCGCCAGCCGACGAACTGACCGGCGTCGGTGAGCGTCACGGGCTCCGTGCTGTCGTCGACCGGGGCCAGCGTGACCGTGAGCTCGCCGTTCTCCTGGTACGCGAGCGTCCGGCCGTCGGGCGACCAGGCGTCGTCGCCGGCCAGGCGGCGGCCGAGCGGGCCGGGCGTGCGTCCGCCGGTCGCCGGGTCGAGGATCACCGACTCGCCGTCGTTGCCGATCGCGACCTTCGTGCCGTCGGGCGAGAACGCGGCCGTCATCGCCTTGGTGTGCAGGTCGCGGGTCGCGCCGCTGCGCAGGTCGAGCAGGTGGAGGTGCTCGACCTGCGGATTGCCGGGGTCGGACGAGGCGCCGTAGAGCACCCGGGTGCCGTCCGGCGAGATCGCGACCGGGATCGTGTGCCCGGGTTCGCTCGGAGCGCGATACCGACGCTCGGTCCGGTCGGCGAGATTCAGCCGGGTGAGCGTGCCGTGGGCACCCGGCAGGACGACGTACCGCCCCCGCGGGTCGATCAGCGTGCCGATCGGCACCGTGCGGTAGCTGTTGCCCGGGCCGACCAGAACCTCCTGGGTGCCGAAGATGTCGCCGGCGACCGGCCGATCGGGGTAGGAGACGATCAGCGCGCCGCGTCCGGGGGAGTCCATCGTCGCCGCGACCGTCGTGAGCGCCGGGCCGGCCAGGGTGCGGGGGAGGACGGTCGGATCGTCCGCCGAGCCGCCGCAGCCGGAGACGAACGCGAGCGCCAACAGGGCGAATGCTCTGCGCATCGAGGTCCTCTCCGTAGCGCTGCAGCTCGGACCGTACACGGGGAAAGATGGGCCCATGCGCGAGATCGGGCGGACGGTAGCGGAATGGCTGGGCGCGGGACACCGCGTCGCGGTGGCGCGGGTGGTCGACGTGCACGGGTTCGGCGCGGTGCCCGGTGGTGAGGTGCTCGCGTTCCGCGACGACGGCTCGCGCGAGGGTTCGCTGCTCCGCGGGGTCGCCGACGCGGTGATCGCGTCCGCGGTCCCGGATGCGCTGTCCGGCTCGGCCGCCGTCGTGGAGGCGCCGGTGGGGGAGTCGGACGCCGTCGCGGCGGGCCTCGCGTGCGCCGGCTCGGCCCGGATCCTGGTCCACGCCGCCTCCGACCCGTCGGTCTGGGAGACGCTCGCGTCCGGCCGACCGGCCGCGTTGGCGACGTCGCTGACGTCGGGCGAGCCGGTGGCCGTCTCCGGACCGGTCGCCGACACGGCGTCGCGGTTGCTCGCCGCCGGGGTCTCCGGTCGCGAACTGGTCGACGACGTCCTGGTGGACGTCTGGGCGCCGGTGCCCACCGTGGTGACGATCGGGGGCGGGGTGCTGGCCGCCGCGCTGGCGGCGCAGGCCACGCTGCTGGGCTGGAGTGCCAAGGACGTGTCGTCGGTGCCGGACGGCGTGGCCGCGGTGGCGGAGTTCGGGCCGGCCGACGTGCTCGTGCTGCTGGACCACGATCCGGCCATGGACGATGTGCTGCGGGTGGGGCTCGCCGGCCCCGGGTTCATCGGGGCGCTCGGGTCGCGGCGGACCCAGGCGGCGCGGCGGGAGCGGCTGCTGGCGTCCGGGGTGTCGGCGGAGGACGTGACCCGGATCCACGGGCCGGTGGGGCTCGACATCGGGGCGCGGTCGCCGGCCGAGACCGCGGTGAGCGTCGTCGCCGAGGTGCTGGCCACCCGGACCGGCCGGGCGGGCGCCGCCCTCCGCTCCTCGGACGTCGCGATTCACTGAGGCTTACGCTGGAGGACGTGACTTCTGCCCTGACCACTGCTCGGCCGCTCACCGTCGGACCGCACACGGTCGATCCGCCGGTCGTGCTGGCGCCGATGGCGGGCATCACGAACGTGGCGTTCCGGCGGCTGTGCCGCGAGCACGGGGCCGGGCTGTTCGTGAGCGAGATGATCACGACGCGGGCGCTGGTCGAGCGCAACCAGAAGACGATGCAGCTGGTCACGTTCGCGCCGGACGAGCAGCCGCGGTCGATCCAGCTCTACGGCGTCGACCCGGAGATCGTCGGGCGGGCCGTCGAGATGGTCGTGCAGGAGGACCTGGCCGATCACATCGACCTGAACTTCGGGTGCCCGGTGCCGAAGGTGACCCGGCGCGGTGGCGGGTCGGCGCTGCCGTTCCGGCGGCGGCTGTTCGCCGCGATCGTCCAGCGGGCCGTGCGGGCGACCGCGGGCACGTCCGTCCCGATCACCGTCAAGATGCGCATCGGGATCGACGACGATCACGTCACGTTCCGCGACGCGGGCCGGGCGGCCGAGGACGCGGGCGTCGCCGCGGTGGCGCTGCACGGCCGGACGGCGGTGCAGTTCTACGGCGGGCGGGCGAACTGGGAGCCGATCGCCGAGCTCGCGGCCGCGCTGGAGATCCCGGTGCTGGGGAACGGCGACATCTGGGAGGCCGACGACGCGGTCCGGATGGTGCGCGAGACCGGGTGCGCCGGGGTCGTCGTGGGGCGCGGGTGCCTCGGGCGGCCGTGGCTCTTCGCCGACCTGGCCGCGGCGTTCGCCGGGCGCCCGGAGCGGGTGCGGCCGTCGCTGGGCGAGGTCGCGGTGACGATGCGGCGGCACGCCGAGCTGCTGGCGTCGTGGAAGGGCGAGGCCTGGGGGTTGCCGGACTTCCGGAAGCACGTGGCCTGGTATCTGAAGGGGTATCCGGTGGGATCGGCGCTGCGGCGCGAGCTCGGCATGGTGAGCACGCTGGCCGAGCTGGACGATCTACTGGCGCGCCTGGACGCGGACGCCCCGTACCCGGTCACCGAGATCGGCGAGCCCCGCGGCCGGACGACCGGCGCCCGCCGAGTGGTGCTGCCCGAGGGTTGGCTCGACGACCCCGACGCGCTCACCACCCCGGAAGATGCCGAACTGGACGTCTCCGGCGGCTGACCCGACGAGCACTCAGCGGACCGGGGTGACCTCGGTGATCGCGTTCATCGGGAGCGGGCCGTAGTAGTGCGGGAACGACTCGCCGTCCGCGTTCACTTCCCAGCGCAACTGCTCGCCGAGCGTCTCGGCGTCTACCGCCAGTAGCCACAGCCCCGTCTCGCCGCCGAAGAACCGGTCCAGCGTCCCGGGCAGCTGCGTCGCCGTCGACAGGTGGACGAAGCCGTCCCGGAGGTCGTCGGGCGAACCCTCGTACCGCTCGGTGGCCTGCGCAGCCGCCCACTCGTCGGCGCGGAGAACTTTGTACACGGTCGTCACCGACCAACCGTATTACGTCACCCAGACCTGCGCGAGGTCCGGCACCGCCCACAACGAGCTCACGAACAGCCCCTGCACCTTCGACCCGCGCAGCGCCAGCCGGCGCTGGTCGAAGAACGGGATGGCCGGCGCCAGCCGCCGGATCCGGAGCGCCAGCGCCGCGTACTCGGCCGCCGCCCGTTTCCGGTCGGGCATCAGCGCGATCCGCTTCAGCTCCGAGTTCGTGACCGGTTCGCGCAGATAACTGAAGTTCGTACTCCCGACCGCCCGGGCCCCGGTACTCGAGTACAGCAGCGGCAGCATCGCGTTGCCGTCCAGGTAATCCGGCGCCCATTCGCACAGGTACAGGTCGTACGGGTTGCTCCAGGCCCCGATCGCGGCCAGGTACTGGTCGGACGGCACCGCCACCGGCCGCACGGTCACGCCCGCCCGCAAGAAAGCGGAGCCCACAGCGTCCGCGAGCCGTTTGCCCTCACTATTAGCCCGATACGCGAACACGAGCGTCACCGCCTCGCCGTGCAGCGCGGCCCGGGCCGCCGCCGGGTCGCCCGACCGCCGGGCCCGCGACTGGTCTTCCGGATACCCCGGTAACCGCGGCGAGAGCAGGCTGGTCGTGAGCTCCCCGACGTACGGACCGCCCATCGCGTCCAGCGCCGACTCCGGGTTGAACGCCAGGCTCAGCGCCCGCCGCCGCTCGGCCGACGGCACCCGCTGCGTGTTGAAGCACAGGTCGCGGTGCCCGGCACCGGGTCCGTCGACGATCCGGTCGGTGCCGACGACCTGCCCCGCCAGCGCCGAGTCGACCGTGCTCAGCTGGATCCCGCGCGGATCCTCGTCGGCCATCATCAGCCGGGTCACGTCGGGCCGGGACCGGCCGAAGTGGACCACGTACCGGTCCGGATAGTCGGTGCGCACCGGATCCGACTTCGCCCTCCAGGCCGGATTCCGGACCAGCGTGAGGTCACCCCCGGCCCGGTACGACCCCGACACCCGGTACGGCCCGGTCACCGGCAGAGGGTTCCGCACGGTCGGCTTCCACCCGAGCGGGACCGCCGCGGTGACCGGCAACGCGGCCACCGACGGCAGGTCCGGGTGCGCCGCCGGGAAGCGCAGCCGCAGGGTCCGGGCGTCGAGCGGTTCGACTCCCGGCGGGTACGGCCGGTCCGCCGTCGGACCGGCGTAGAACGTGCGGAAGTCCGGCGTGCCGGCCAGCCACTGCTGCAGGTACGAGGGCCCGGTCATACCCGGTCCGAACGACCGCGCGATGCCCCGCGCCACGTCGACCGCGGTCACCAGCGTGCCGTCGGCGAACGTCGCGTCTCCCCGGATCGTGAACTCCCAGGTCTGCCCGCCGTCGGTGCTGCGTCCGGTGTCGGTGGCCAGGTCGCCGACGAGCGTCGGCGAGGTCGTGGGGCTCTGCCGGTAGGCGGTGAGCGTCCGGGCTAGCAGCCGCGAGCTGGCCATCATCCCGTCGCCGAAATGGTTGAGCGCCGGGTCGAGCTCCCAGTAGCGCGCGGCCGCGTAGACCACCGCGGTCCCGCCCCGCCGGGCTCCCTCGACCGCGCGGGCCGGCCCGACCGCGGAGTCGTCGGCCGCGAACTGCCGGACGGCGGTCTCCACCGGCCCGGTCGGCGAGGCCCGGATCGCGTCCGGCGCGTCCGTCGACCGGCCGGCCCAGAGCACGACGGCCGCGGCCAGGACCGCGGCCACGACCGCCGCCGCGGCCGTCCCGAGCACGACCCGCCGTCGCGGTCTGCCGCTCTCCTCGACCCTCGTCGCCTTTTCTGACGCTATGCGGCGAACCACCGCCGGACGCTCGCCACCGCCCGGGGCCGGTGGCGGCAACTCCGGAACGGCGACCTCCACGGTGGGGTCGGTGGCCGCGACTGCGCCGGGCAGCGACGACAGCGGCGGCGAGTCGGGACGGCGGAGCGTCAGACCGCTGAGGATCTCGGCGGTGCGGGGCCGGCGGGCCGGGTCTTTCCGCAGCGCGGCCGCGACCAGATTGCGCAGCGCCGGGTCGAGGCCCTCCAGGTTCGGCTCGGACTCCAACGTCTTGAACAGCATCACCTCCGGCGGCCCGACGCCGAACGGCGGCCGTCCGGTGCCGGCGAAACACACGGCCGCGCCCCAGGCGTACACGTCGGTGGCCGCGGTCACCGGCTCGCCCCGGAACTGCTCCGGCGCCATGTACGGCGGCGACCCGATCGCACCGGTGGTCAGCCCGCTCACCACGTCGGCGGCCCGGGCGATGCCGAAGTCGATCACCCGCGGCCCGAACCGCGACAGGATCACGTTGCTGGGCTTGAGGTCGCGGTGGATGATGCCGGCCTCGTGGATGGCGGTCAGCGCGGTGACGATCCCGATCGCCAGCTGGTCGAGTGCCCCGCCGTCCAGCGGACCCTGCTCGTCGACGACTTCCTGCAGCGTCGGTCCGTCGACGAATTCCGTGACCAGGAACGGCTGCTCTCCGTCCACGTCGACATGAAGGACCGCGGCCGTGCTGAAGCGGGCCACCCGGGCCGCGAGGGTCGCTTCCGACCGGAAGCGGGTCCGGAACTCGGCCGCCTCGGCCAGATGCGGGTGGATCACCTTGACCGCGACCGGACGCCCGTCGCCGGAGACGCCGGCGTAGACGATTCCCATCCCACCGGAGCCGAGCCGGCCGGTGAGGCGGTACTGACCGAGTTGTCGCGGGTCGTTCGAGCGGAGGGGTTGCTCTTTACCCACCCGTGCCCCTTCTCCCGGATTCAGGCCGCAGCGTAGCGGCGGTGCGCCAGATCACCGCACCGGGTCGGGCTGAATCGGAACAGTCTTCCTGAATCGAGTGCGTTCACTCACAGGCGGGCACGGGAAACGGTATGGCCTCATAGCCTCTCCGCATTCGACCGCCGGTGAAGAGGGGGACGACTCGTGCCTGATACCAAGTACGTCTACGACTTCGCCGAGGGGAACAAGGACCTCAAGGATCTCCTCGGCGGCAAGGGCGCCAACCTCGCCGAGATGACCAACCTCGGCCTGCCGGTTCCGCCCGGTTTCACGATCACGACCGAGGCCTGCACGGTCTTCCTGGAGACCGGCTCCACCCCGGACGGCCTCGACGACGAGGTCTCGACCCACCTGGCCGCGCTGGAGGAGGCCCGCGGCAAGCGGCTCGGCGACCCGGACGACCCGCTGCTGGTCAGCGTCCGCTCGGGCGCGAAGTTCTCGATGCCCGGGATGATGGAGACCGTCCTCAACGTCGGCTTGAACGACCGGTCGGTCGAGGGCCTGGCCCGCCAGGCCGACAACCCCCGCTTCGCGTGGGACTCCTACCGGCGGCTGATCCAGATGTTCGGCAAGACCGTCCAGCACATCGAGGGCGAGGCGTTCGAGGACGCTCTGGACGAGGTGAAGCGGGCCAAGGGCACCGAGAACGACCTCGATCTGGACTCCGACGACCTCAGGCAGCTCGTCGACGTCTACAAGGGCATCGTGCGGGAGCACACCGGCGAGGACTTCCCGCAGGACCCGCGGGAGCAGATGTCGCAGGCGGTCAACGCGGTGTTCGCATCCTGGAACTCCGACCGGGCCGTGCTCTACCGGCGGCAGGAGCGGATCCCCGGCGACCTCGGCACCGCGGTGAGCGTCGTCGCGATGGTCTTCGGGAACCTGGGCCTGGACTCGGGTACCGGGGTCGCGTTCACCCGCGACCCGGGGACCGGCGAGCAGGGCGTCTACGGCGACTACCTGCAGAATGCCCAGGGCGAGGACGTCGTGGCCGGCATCCGGAACACGGTGCCGCTGCAGGACCTCGAGAAAATCGACAAGACCTCGTACGACCGCCTGATGGAGATCATGGCGACGCTCGAGGGTCACTACCAGGATCTCTGCGACATCGAGTTCACGATCGAGTCCGGCCAGCTCTGGATGCTCCAGACCCGGGTCGGCAAGCGCACCGCGGCGGCGGCCTTCCGGATCGCGTCGCAGCTGGTCGACGAAGGCGTCATCGATCTGGATGAAGCGGTTCAGCGGGTCACCGGGGAGCAGCTCGTCCAGCTGATGTTCCCGCAGTTCGACACGTCGGCGAAGGTGCACCAGCTGGGCCGAGGCATGTCGGCGTCGCCGGGCGCGGCGGTCGGCAAGGCCGTGTTCGACTCGTACACCGCGGTGAAGTGGTCGCGGTCGGGCGAGGACGTGATCCTGGTCCGGCGGGAGACGAACCCGGACGACCTGAACGGGATGATCGCGGCTCGCGGGATCCTGACCAGCCGCGGCGGGAAGACGTCGCACGCGGCCGTGGTCGCGCGGGGCATGGGCAAGACGTGCGTCTGCGGCGCGGAGGAGCTGCAGGTCAACACCAAGCGGCGGTTCCTCACCGCGCCCGACGGCACCGAGGTGCACGAGGGCGACGTGATCTCGGTCGACGGTTCGACCGGGCGGGTCTACCTGGGCGAGGTACCGGTCGTGGACTCGCCGGTCGTCTCGTACTTCGAAGGGAACGCCGATTCCTCCGACGACCTGGTCGAGGCCGTGGACCGGATCATGACGCACGCCGACAGCACCCGCCGGATGGGCGTGCGGGCCAACGCCGACACGGCCGAGGACGCCGAGCGGGCCCGCCGGTTCGGCGCCGAGGGCATCGGGCTGTGCCGCACCGAGCACATGTTCCTGGGCGAGCGGCGTCAGCACGTCGAGCGGCTGATCCTGGCCTCGGACGAGGAGGAGCGGGACGCGGCGCTGGAGGCGTTGCTCCCGCTGCAGCGCTGGGACTTCCTGCAGCTGCTGACCGCGATGGACGGGCTGCCGACGACGATCCGGCTGCTCGACCCGCCGCTGCACGAGTTCCTGCCGAACATCACCGAGCTGTCGGTCCGGGTCGCGCTGGCCGAGTCGCGCGGCGAGAAGAACGAGAACGACCTGCGGCTGATGCAGGCCGTGCACCGGCTGCACGAGGCCAACCCGATGCTGGGGCTGCGCGGTGTGCGGCTCGGGCTGGTCGTGCCGGGGCTGTTCAACCTGCAGACCAGGGCGATCGCCGAGGCCGCGGCCCAGCTGGTGAAGCTGGGCAAGGACCCCAAGCCGGAGATCATGATCCCGCTGGTCGGTTCGGTGCAGGAGCTGGAGATCATCCGGGCCGAGACCTCGCAGGTGCTGCGTGAGGTCGCCGAAGAGACCGGCATCGACCTCGACATTCTGATCGGGACGATGATCGAGCTGCCCCGGGCCGCGCTCACCGCCGACCAGATCGCCGAGGCGGCCCAGTTCTTCTCGTTCGGCACCAACGACCTGACCCAGACGACCTGGGGCTTCTCTCGCGACGACGTCGAGGCGGCGTTCTTCTCGACGTACCTCGAGGTCGGCATCTTCGGCGTCTCGCCGTTCGAGACGATCGACACCGAGGGCGTCGGCGAACTCGTCCGGATCGGCACCGACAAGGGCCGGGCGACCCGTCCGGACCTGAAGGTCGGGGTGTGCGGCGAGCACGGGGGAGACCCCGACTCGGTGCACTTCTTCAATGAGGTCGGCCTCGACTACGTGTCGTGCTCCCCGTTCCGCGTCCCGGTGGCCCGCCTGGAGGCCGCCCGCGCCACCGTGGCCCAGGGAGGCGGTTCGGACTCGCGCTGATCGACGAGCCCTACGTCAGGCCCCGCGCGACCGCGGCGAGGAACCCGGTGGCGGTGCGGTCGTCCACGGTCAGCGGGTCGGCGGAGAGGGTGAGGTGGGCGATCGTGCGGATGGCCAGGACCTCGCCGTCCGGGGTGGGCACCGCCGTCGGGCGGCGGGCCGGGGCGGCCAGGGTGAGGATCGGGCCGGTCCAGCCCGGGATCGCCGGGGCGGCCAGCACGGCGTGCGGCTCCTCGATCACGAGCAGCGTGCGGGCCGGGTCGAGCTTGGCCTTGGCCGGGTCGGCCAGCAGCTTCCCGATGCCGTCGACGTTCAGGTCACGGACGCCCGGCAGGTAGGCCAGGTGCCCGTCGATCCGGGTCGCGATCGGGTATTCGCCCAGCTCACCGGCGTCCACAACCGACTTGAGCAGGACCGCGAGACCGGCACCGGAGTCGGTGACGTCGGCCTCGACGGCGAAGAACGAGCGCGCCGCGCTCGCCACCGCGGGTTCCTCGACCACGGCGGGCTCCTCGACCACGGCCGGGTCCTCCGCGGCCGCGGAGGACGACCGCGACGCGGCCGCTTCGACGTCGGAGACGCGGATGCGCCCACCGATCCCGGTGCCGACGACGGTCGTCAGGTCGACGCCGGCCTCGGCGGCGAACGCGCGGACGCCGGGGGTCACCCACGACAGCGGCGGCGCATCGAACTCGGTGCTGAACAGGACGCCGTGCGGCATCAGAGAACTCCAGGGGGTGCGGTGGACTCGCGGAGCACCAGCTCCATCGGGCCGTCGACGGTCTCGGCGACCGCGTCGTCGGGGTCGGTACTGGCCAGCCGCTCGACGCCTCGGCGGCCGAGCTCCTCCAGCGGCATCCGCACGGTCGTCAGCGCGGGTACCAGGTACTCGGCCAGCGGCAGGTCGTGCACCGCGACGATCGAGAGCTCGTCCGGGACGCGCACGCCGGCGCGGTAAGCGGCCCGCAACGCACCGATCGCCGACGCCACGTTGGCGACGAACACCGCGGTGGGCCGGGGCGTGCGCCCGAGCAGCTCGGTCATCGCCTGGAAGCCGCCCTCGGCGGTGTAGTCGGCCCGGACCTCCAGCGCCGGGTCGGGCGCGCGGCCGTGCAGGCGCATCGCGGCCCGGTAGCCGCCGGCCCGCCGGGACGCGGTGTCGGAGCCGTCCGGGCCGGCCAGGTGCGCGATCCGCGTGTGACCGAGGCTGACGAGGTGCTCGACTGCCATCGTCGCCGCGCCCTCGTCGTCCAGAATGATGTGCCGGGTCGCGTCGGTCATGCTCCAGTTGAGCAGCAGCCAGGGCATCCGCGACGCCCGTAGGGCGTCGAGGGTGGCGGACGCGCGAACCCCGCCGGCCAGCAGCAGACCGTCGACGCGGCCGTCGGCCAGCAGGTCCAGATAGGGCTTGGCCGAGCCGGCGACCCGGCCCGAGCCGGTGACCAGCACGCACTCCCGATCGGCGGCAGCGGCCTCGGCACCCTTGATGATCTCGGCGTACACCGGGTTCGCGTAGTCGGGGATGAACAGGCCGAACGTCCGGCTCAACCGGGTCCGCAGCGTGCGCGCGGCCGCGTTCGGCCGGTAGCCGAGCGTCTTCACCGAGGCCAGCACGCGCTCGCGGGTCTCCGGGCGGATGTTCAGGCCCGGGTCGTCGTTCATCACCCGCGAGATCACCGAGCGGTCGACGCCCGCGTGCGCGGCGACGTCGGCGAGGGTCACGCGTTTGGAAGGTAGCCGGTCGATCACCGTGGGGATTCTTCCGGAGTCTGGGCCTCGCCCGTGGCCATCGAGCGATACAGAGCCTCGACGAGCGCGAGCGTGCCCAGATTGTCGCGCCCGGACGTCTCGGGCTCGGTGTCGGTGGCGATCGCCCGGAGCAGGGAGCCCATCGGGCCGGCGAACGCGTCGGGGATCCAGCGGCGGGTGACCGGGTAGTCGAGCCAGCCGTCGGTGTGTTTCTCCGAGTTGACCCTCAGGGTGTCCGGACGCCCGTGCGGGTAGTCGTAGAGCAGCCCGATCGTGCCCTTGATCGACCCCTCCGACCCGTCGATGCGGTATTCGGCCCGCGCGTCCCCGGTGCGGTTCTCGTGGTTGACGTGCAGGATCGCATGTTCACCGCCGGGAAAGCTCAGCGTGGTGGCCGTGCGCGTCTCGCCGACGACCTTCTGACCCGGCGTCCGAGAGCCGATCGCGTAGGCGCGGTTCGGATTGCCGAGCAGGGCCCGCACCGAGTCCAGGTAGTGGATCGAGTGGTACCAGATCTCGAGGTTCTCGAGTTCGGCCAGCCAGGCCCAGGTCGAGAAGTCCGTGACGATGGTGACGTTGAACTCGAACGCGGTGACCTCGCCGACCCAGCCGGCCCTGGCCATCGCGATCGCCGCGGCGATGCCTTCCTCGAAGCGCATCTGCTGGTTGACCGCGATCTTCCGGTTCGCCTGCTCGGCCGCGGCCACCATTCGGCGGGCGGTGGCGAGGTCCTCCGCGAAGGGCTTCTGGCACAGCAGATGCTTCCCGGCGTCCACGGCCCGGTGGACGATCGCCGGCTGGGCGCGGGCGGGCACCGCGATGTCGACGACGTCGACCGGGCTGCTCAGCAATTCGTCGAGGCTCTGGTACACCGCCGGGATGCCATGGCGGGCGGCGACCTCGTGGGCGCGGTCCTGGTCGAGGTCGAAGATGCCGGCGACGTCGAGGCCGGCCCGCCGGTACGCGGGCAGGTGGGCGACGTCGACGATCGCACCGGCTCCGACGATCGCGATCGGCCGCTTGTGCTCCTCGGCGACGCGCAGATCCGTGGCCGCCGCGATGGCGGTGACTTCGTCGAGCATGCGGGCTCCTTACGGGAAGCGGTAGAAGGTGCTCGCTCCTTACGGGAAGCGGTAGAAGGCGCTCGCTCCTTACGGGAAGCGGTAGAAGGCGCTCGCGGTGCCGCCGAGGATCGCGGCGCGGTCTTCCGGGGCGATCAGCTGCCGGATCGCGTCCCACGTCCGTCGGTAGCCGCCGCCGAGCACCGAGACCGGCCAGTCGCTGCCCCACATCAGCCGGCCGGGCCCGAAGACCGCCAGCCCGTGGTCGACGTAACGGCGCAGATCGTCGGCGGTCCAGTCCGGCGCGGCGGCCGTGTCGAGGCCGGAGAGCTTCGCGTACACGTTCGGGTACTCGCCGGCCCGCGCGAGCAGGGTGGCCCAGGGCTGCCAGCCGTTCCCGGCGATCGGCGGCTTGGCCAGGTGGTCGATCACGATGCGCAGCTCCGGGAACGCCTCGGCCAGCGTGGGCACGTGCTCGAGGTGGCGGGGGATCGTCGCGATCTGGTCCCAGGTGAGGCCGTCCGCGGCGACGAGGCCGAGTGACTCCTGCACGGCCGGCCGGAGGATCCAGTCCGGGTCGGGCTCGTCGTGCACCTGGTGCCGCACGCCGACGTAGCGGGGGTCCTTGCCGTAGCTCGCGAGGGCCCGGGCGGTGGCTTCCGGGTCCAGCAGCGGCACCCAGCCCACGACCGCGGCGATCCGCGGGTGCGCGTCGGCCTGCGCGAGCATCGAGTCGGTGTCGGCCAGGCTCGGCTCGGCCTGGACCAGGACGGTGCGGTCGACGCCGCACTCGTCGAGCTGCGGCTCGAGCTCATCGAAGCCGAACGTGCGGTGGATCGGGCCGGCGTCCGGCGTCAGCCAGGCGTACTCGAGCGCGTCGATGTCCCAGAGATGTTGATGGGCGTCGACGATGAGGGGCATGCGTGACTCCCTGGTCGTGGGGCATGATGGGCTGAACTGTAAGTCAAACGATTGACCCGTCGCAAGGAGGCAGTGGTGCTCAGACTTCTCGGCCGTACCTTCGACGGCTTCGAGCGAGCGGTGGAGGCACAGGCGTCGGTGCCGGTGGCGGCGTCCTGGGTGGAGTTGCCGTCGCTGGAGCACGCGGTGCTGTCGTCGGACGCTCTGCTGGACGGCTCGGTGGACCTCGCGCTGGTCGTCAGCGACTGGCTGCCCGCGCTGATCGAGCAGGGCAAGGTCCTCGACCTCGCGCCCCGCCTGGCGGCGGCGCCGCCGCCGGACTGGCCGGACGGCTGGAGCCCGTCGATGCGTCTGCTCCAGACCCGTGGCGACCGGGTGTACGGCGTGCCGTACCACGACGGCCCGATGATGCTCCTGTACCGGCCAGACCTTTTTGCGGACGCCCGGGAGCAGGCCGGTTTCGCCGAGCGCGTCGGCTACCCGCTGGCGCCGCCGGCCTCGTGGGAGCAGTTCCTGGACGTGGCCCGGTGGTTCACCCGTCCGGGGCTGTACGGCACGGTGCTGGCCGGCCAGCCGGACGGGCACAACGACGTGTACGACTTCCTGCTGCAGCTGTGGAGCCGGGGCGGTGAGCTGTCGTCGCTGGCCGGCCCGGCCGCCGTGTCCGGCCTGGAGTTCCTGCGTCGGCTGCGCCGGGAGAGGCTCGTCGACCCGGCGTCGATGGAGTGGGACAGCGTCGCGTCCGGGGAGCACTTCGCGGCCGGCGAGGCGGCGCTGATGGTGAACTGGGCCGGGTACGCGGCGATGTGCGCGCCGGGCGCGGTCGCGTGCGCGCCGGTGCCGAACGGGGTGTCGCTGAACATCTACTGGGTGTGGGTGGTGGCCGCGGGGTCGGCCGCTCCGGGCCCGGCCTACGAGTTCCTGAAGCACCTCGCCTCGCCGGAGATGGACGTGATCACGTCGCTGTCCGGCGCGACCGGGGTACGGCTGTCCACCTGGCGGGACCCCCGGGTGCGGGCCCTCTCGCCGTACTACGAGGTGATCGAAGAGGTGCACCGCGGGGTGCTCAGCCCGCCGCCGGTCACCGACTGGCCGTCGGTGGCCGGTGTGCTGTCGTCGGCGATCCACGACGTCATGCGCGAGAGGGTGGACCCGGCGGCGGCCCTGGCGGCCGCGTCGGCCGAGATCGACGCGGTCGGGTGGCTCCGCTGATCAGAAGCCGGCGACCGCGTGCGGGGCGTAGGGCTCCTCTAGCGCGCTCAGTTCGTCGGCGCTGAGTTCGACGTCGACGGCGGCCACGGCGTCGTCCAGATGCGACAGCTTGCTGGCCCCGATGATCGGCGCGGACACCCCGGGCTTGGCCAACATCCAGGCCAGCGCGGCCTGCGCGCGGGGCACCCCGCGGGCGTCGGCGATCCGGGCCACCGCCTCGATCACCGCGCGGTCGGCGTCGAGATCGTAGAGCCGGTTGCCGAACGCGTCGTTCTCGCTGCGGTTGGTGGTGGTCTCCGGATCGCGGGTCAGCCGGCCGCGGGCCAGCGGCGACCACGGGATGAGGCCGACGCCCTCGTCGACGCAGAGCGGGATCATCTCCCGCTCCTCCTCGCGGTTGAGCAGGTTGTAGTGGTTCTGCATGCTGACGAACGGCGTCCAGCCGTTCCGCTCCTGCACCCGCAGGTACTTCCCGAACTGCCAGGCCCACATCGAGCTGGCCCCGATGTACCGCGCCTTCCCGGCCTTGACGACGTCGTGCAGCGCCTCGGCCGTCTCCTCGATCGGCGTCACCGGGTCGAACCGGTGGATCTGGTAGAGGTCGACGTAGTCGGTGCCGAGGCGTCGCAGGCTGTGGTCGATCTCGCTGAGGATCGCCTTGCGCGACAGCCCGCCGCCGTTCGGGCCCTCGTGCATCCGGCCGTGGACCTTGGTGGCGAGCACGATCTCGTCGCGGTTCGCGAAGTCGCCGAGCGCCTTGCCGACGATCTCCTCGCTGCTGCCGTCCGAGTACACGTTCGCGGTGTCGAAGAAGTTGATGCCGGACTCGATCGCCTGCTTGATGAACGGGCGGCTCTCGTCCTCGGGCAGCGTCCACTCGTGGTTGCCGCGCTTCGGGTCGCCGTACGTCATGCACCCCAGGCAGATCCGGGAGACCTCCAGGCCGGTGCGTCCCAGGCGGGTGTATTTCATCGGAGCTCCTTCACGAGGCGGGCGTGCCAGGCCACGGCGGCGGGGTCGGTCAGGCTGGCGACCTGGTCGACGACGACCCGCAGCCGGGCCGCGTCGTCGGACGCGGCCTTCCACAGGGGTGCGAACACCGGGTCGAGGGCGTCGGGGGCGCGGCGCAGCAGCGCGTCGACCAGCGTGGTCAGGACTTCCCGCTGCCACTCGTAGCGTTCCCGGGCCCCGGGGCGGTTCATCACGTACCGGAGCGCAAGCCCCTTGAGCAGCGCGCATTCGGCGCGGGCCCGGCGCGGTACGACGAGGTCGGCGGCGTAGCCCGCCAGCGGCTCGGGGCCGGCGACCTCGCGGGTGGCCCGCACCGCCACCGCCGACAAGCGGCCGACCAGCGCGCTCGTCACCTGTTTCAGCCGGGCCTGGGCCGGGTGGCTGCCGTCGTAGCCGATCAGCCCGTCGACGACCGGCTCGGCGAGCAGCTCGGTGAGCACCTCGAGCAGGTCGTCGGGCGATTCCGGCGAGTACCACCGGGCCACGTCGGCGCAGAGCGCCCGTCGCTCGTCGGGGTCTCGCAGTGCCTCCACCTTCACGTGGCCGGCGTGTACACCGTCTTCGAGGTCGTGCACCGAGTACGCGACGTCGTCGGCCCAGTCCATGACCTGGGCCTCCAGGCATTTCCGGCTGGCCGGGGCGCCCCGCCGGTACCACTGGAACACCGGGAGGTCATCGGTGTACACGCCGAACTTGCGCGTGCCGGGTGTGCGCTCCCACGGGTACTTCGTCACCGCGTCGAGCGTCGCCCGGGTGAGGTTCAGACCCGCGCCGGGGACCTTGGCCTCCAGCCGGCTGACGACCCGCAGGGTCTGGGCGTTGCCCTCGAAGCCGCCGGCGGCGTCGGCGACCTCGTTGAGCGCGTCCTCGCCGTTGTGTCCGAACGGCGGGTGCCCCAGGTCGTGGGCCAGACCCGCGGTGTCGACGACGTCCGGGTCGGCGCCGAGGGCGACGCCCATCTCGCGGGCGATCTGCGCGACCTCGAGCGAGTGGGTCAGCCGGGTGCGCAGGAAGTCGTCCTCGCCCGCGGTGATCACCTGGGTCTTCGCGGCCAGCCGGCGGAACCCGGCCGAGTGCAGCACCCGGGCCCGATCGCGCTGGAACGGCGTCCGTCCGGTGCCCGGGTCCTTGGTGGGTTCAGCGACGAACCTCTCGTCGCCCGTCACCAGACCGCGCGGGCCGAGCCCGCGGTCAGGACCGACCAGACGCCGGGCTTGACCTCCCACTCGCGGCGGTTGACCGGATCGCTGACCTCGCCGTCGGTGTTGACCCGGAACGGATCGTCCGCGGTGACGACCACCTTCCGACCGCGGTACACGGTGACGTCGTCCCGCCGGATGTGGACGCCGTCGCGCAGGGCCATCCCGTACGCGTACCGGTTGCGCGCGCCCTGCACCGCGGCCACGACGACGTCGAGCAGACCGTCGTCCGGCTCGGCGTTGGGGGCCAGCGGGGTGCCGCCGCCGATCGAGCGTCCGATGCCGATGCCGAGCATGAGGACCGGCGTGGTTTTGTCGTGCACTGTTTCGCCGTCGACCTCGATGCGCATTTCCCAGCCCTCGCTGGTGAAGCCGGCGACCATCGCGCCGAGAGGGTAGGCGGCGACGCCGAACGTCGGTTTCCAGTCCGAGGCGAGCCGCCCGGCCTCCGCGCCGACACCCGCATGCCCGGCGTTGACCATCACCTCGCCGCTGTCGTCGACCGCGATGTCGAGCGCGCGCGGGCGCCCGTCGAGCACGGTCTCGGCCGCGCCGACCGGGTCGAGCGGGATACCGAGCGTCCGGGCCAGGTCGTTGCCGGTGCCGAGCGGGATCAACCCGAACGGACGCCCGGCGTCGAGCAGGTGCGCGTCGTACAGCAGCTGGACGGCCGCGTGCAGCGACCCGTCGCCGCCGGCCAGCACCGTCGTCCGTTCCCGGTGGACGCGGAGGGCCGCGCCGAGCGCGTCGAGGTCGGCGGTGCGCGCGACGACCACGTCGGCGACCCGGCGCAGCACCTCGACCGCCTTGTCGACGGCAGCGAGCTCGGTGCTACCTGCACCCTCGTTGACGATCACCAGCAGCTCGCGCGGCATGGGATGAGCCTATGGTGCGGAGTTGTCCACAGCGACTCCGGTGGGTGTCGACGGGGGTGGAGGGGGTCTGTTTCAGTGCGGGTATGAGTTCTTCCGATGCCAAGCTGGCGACGATCCGCAAGCTGCTGGCCCAGGCCGAGGACATCGCGGCCAGCCCGGAGGAGGCCGAGACCTTCACCGCGAAGGCGGCCGAGCTGATGGCCCGCTACGGCGTCGACCGCGCGATGCTCGCCGACGGCGACTCGTCCGCCGACCAGATCGCCGACCGCGTCGTGCGGCTCGACCCGCCCTACGCGCTCGACAAGCTGGGGCTGCTGGTGAGCGTCGCGCTGACGCTGGGCCTACGGGTGGTGCAGCGGACGGGGTTCGGTCCCCGGGGCAAGGAGGTCTCGGCGCTGCTGTTCGGCTACGGCTCGGACATCGAACGCGTCGAGATCCTGTTCACGTCGCTGTTGCTGCAGGCCGTGCGGGGCTTGGCGGTGGCCAGGGTGCCGTCGGGCGAGCACAAGGCCGCGTACCGCCGGGCCTGGTTGGCCGGCTTCAGTGCGACCGTGTGTCGTCGCCTGGAGGAGGCGGAGTCCCGTGCGCGGGAGTCGGCGACGGAGCCCAGCGCGGCGGGACGGTCGGCCGAGTTGGTGCTGGCGGACCGGCGGACGGTGGTGGACGCGAGGTTCGCGGAGGCGTTCCCGAGTTTGGGGTCGGCGCCTCGGAGGATGTTGTCGGGGAGTGGAGCGGGGGACGGGGCGGCGGCCGGCGCGCGAGCTGACCTGGGCGGGCCGACGTTGGGCCGGCGAAGTCGCTCCCTGAACCGATAGCCGCGCCGCCCGCGCCCGCGACCCCAGGACCCCCCGCATCGTTGCGTCGCTGGGCCGCTGGGCCGCTGGGCCGCCGGGCCGCCGGACCGCCGGGCCGCCGGACCGCCGGGCCGCCGGACCGTCGGGCCGTCGGGCCGTCGGGCCGTCGGGCCGTCGCGGCGGCTGCCCGCAGCCTGCGCTCGCCGTCGGCCGCATTTGCCGCGTCGGCCGTACTCGCATACTCGCCGCCCTGCTGCGCCTGCCGCGCCCGCCGCAACTGCCGGATCCGCCGCCCTACCCCGCCTAGCGCCCTGTCGTCCTCTCGCGCGTGCCGTCCTCTCGCGCGTGCCGTCCTCTCGCGCGTGCCGTCCTCTCGCGCGTGCCGTTCTCTCGCGCGTGCTGCCCTGCCGGGCCTGCCGCGCGTGCCGCCCTGCCGGGCCTGCCGCAACTGCCGAATCCGCCGCCCTACCGCGCCTACCGCCGGTCGTCCTCTCGCGCGTGTCGTCCTGTCGCGCGTGTCGTCCTGTCGCGCGTGCCGGGCCTGCCGGGCGGCACGGCCTGCCGGGCCTGCCGGGCCTGCCGGGGCTGCCGGGGCTGCCGCACAGCTTTGCTCGCTGCGCTGTCGCACGGTTTACCCGCTGAGCTGCCGTACGCGCCGCGCGGCCGTACCCGTCGAACCTGCGGCGCTGCTGCCACATGTGCGGCGCTGATGCACCTGGGGGCCGATGTACCTGCCGCACTGCTTCGTCCTCCGCACGTGCGGCATGTCCCGCACCGGCGGCACCGCGGCACCGCCCGCGCTGCGCACGTGCCTCACCCGCCGCATGTCCGGCACCGGCCGCGCTGCGCACGTGCCTCACCTGCCGCGCTGCGCACGTGCCTCACCTGCCGCTCTGCTGCATCGGCCGCGCTGTTGCATCCTCCGCATGTGCCGCGCCGCCGTGAGTGCCGCACCGGCTGCGCTTCCTCGCATGAGGCACCGGCCGCACCTGCCGCTCTGCTGCATCGGCCGCGCCGCCGCACCCGGGCGCGTAACGGACCGACAACACTTGCCGCACCGGCCGCACCGGCCGCACCGGCCGCACCGGCCGCACCGGCCGCACCGGCCGCACCGGCCGCACCGGCCGCACCGGCCGCACCGCTACGGGCTGCACGGGCTGCACGGGCTGCACGGGCTGCACGGGCTGCACGGGCTGCACGGGCTGCACGGGCTGCATGGGCTGCATGGGCTGCACGGCTGCACCGCCTGCGCCGGCTGCACGGCTGCACGGCTGCACGGCTGCACGGCTGCACGGCTGCACGGCTGCACGGCTGCACGGCTGCACCGCCTGCGCCGCCTGCGCCGCCTGCGCCGCCTGCGCCGCCTGCGCCGGCTGCACGGCTGCACGGCTGCACCGGCTGCAGCGGCCGCACGGGCCGTATCGGCCGCGCTGCCGCACCCGCCGCGCTCCCGTGCGTTCCGTGCCTGCCGCATCGAGCGCGCTGCCGCACTTGCCGCCCCTGGCGCGCTGCAACTGTCGCGCTCCCGCGTTCGTCGAATGTCGCAGGTCGGGGGTTGGTCGGGCGGGGTTGGGCGGGGTTGGGCGGTCGGTTGGGAGTGACAGGCCGTGTCAGTCAAACGATTGCTCTTGTGGGGCGCGAAACGCGCTGCTAACGTCCCGGTCAACCGATTGACCTGGAGGTTACGTGGCCGTCGCCATCGATCTCAGCGGTCGTCGTGCGCTCGTCACCGGCGGCGCAGGCGGCCTCGGACTGGCGTGCGCCGAGGTGCTGCTCCAGGCCGGTGCGCGGGTCGTGCTCAGCGACCTTCCCGGGTCGAGGCTGACCGCCGCGGTCGAGGCCCTGTCAGCCAAACACGGCGCCACACCCGACTCCTCGCCCGGCGCAACGCCCCCCGCTTCGCCCCCCGCTTCGCCCCCCGCTTCGCCCCCCGCTTCGCCCCCCGCTTCGCCCGCCGGGCCCAGCACCCCTCCGAAGCCCAGCACCCCTCCGCTGCACAGCACCCCTTCGGGGCCCAGCACCCCTTCGGGGCCCGGCACCCCCTCGGGGGCCGGCACCCCCTCGGGGGCCAGCATCCCTTCGGGGCATGGCACCCCTTCGGGGACCGGCACTCCTCCGGTGTACGCCGCGCCCGCTGACCTGACTGCGGACGGCGCCCCGGCCGCGCTCGTCGAGACGGCCACCGACTACCTCGGCGGCCTCGACACGCTCGTCAACTGCGCCGGGATCATGGAGACGGTGCCGCTCCCGGACGTCACCGAGGACGCCTGGCGCCGGATCATCGACGTCAACCTCACCTCGACGTTCCTCCTGACACAAGCCGCCGCACGGGCCATGTCCCACGGCGCGATCGTCACCCTGGCCTCCGTGGCCGGGCGGTCCGGACGCCCGAACGCCGTGCACTACGCGGCCAGCAAGGCCGCCCTCCTGAGCCTGACCAAGTCGGCCGCGCTCGCGTACGGGCCGGCCATCCGCGTCAACGCGGTCTGCCCCGGCGTCTTCCTGACCCCGATGTGGGAGGAGATCATCGCCGACCGGGCCCGTCAGTTCGGCGACGGCGCCGGGGAGGAGTACCTGGCCCAGGTCAAGGCGGCGTGCGCGCTCGGGCGCGACGGCGACCCCGCCGAGCTGGCCTCCGTCGTGCTCTTCCTGGTGAGTGACCTTGCCTCGTTCGTTACCGGTCAAGCGGTCAACGTCGACGGCGGACTGGAGATGGACTGATGGTTGCTCCCACGCACGGACCGGCCTCCGTCACGGCGACGACGCCTACCGGCGCCGACCCCGCCGCGACGACGCCCACCGGCGCCGACCCCGCCGCGACGCCCGGCGCCCCCGCGGCAACGCCTACCGGCGCCGCCCCCGCGACGACGCCCGCCCCCGCGACGACGACGCCTACCGGCGCCCGGCCCGGGCCGTTCCGGCTGCTGACCGCGCTCTACGCCGACACCGCAATGGCCGAGATCTTCGGCGAAGCGGCCACCATCGACGGCTGGCTCCGGGCCGAACTCGCGCTCACCAGGGCCGAAGCACAGGTAGGCGTCGTGACCACCGAGGACGCCGAGGCGATCGGCGCGATCACCGACCCCGAGCGCATCGACCGGGCCGAGCTCTGGGAGCAGGCCCGCAACGTCGGCTATCCGGTCCTGCCGCTGGTCCGGCAGCTCTCCGGCCAGCTCCCGGCCGGCCCGGACGGCCACGTCCACTGGGGAGCCACCACCCAGGACATCATGGACACCGGCCTGGTGCTCCAGCTCGTCGCGGCCGGCGACCGGATGATCGCGCTGCTCACCGATTTCGGCGACGCCCTCGCGGTCCAGACCGAGAAGCATCAGAACACGGTCACCGCGGCCCGCACCCACGCCCAGCAGGCCGTCCCGACGACGTTCGGCACCAAGCTCGCCGTCTACCTGGCCCAGGTCACCCGCGACCTGGAACGCGTCCGACGGGCCAGCTGGGAGGTCCGCACGCTCTCCCTCTACGGCGCCGGCGGCACCTCCGCGGCACTGGGAGACGACGCCGCCGAGGTCCGTCGCCGGATGGCCGCCGAGCTCCAGCTGTCCGTCGACGACATCCCGTGGCACGTCGCCCGCGACCGTCTGGTCGAGTTCGGCGGAGCGCTGGCCCTCGCCGCCGGCACCGCGGCGCGCATCGCCCGGGAGGTCGTCGACCTCTCGCGCACCGAGATCGCCGAGGTCCGCGAGGCCGACGGGCACCACCGGGGTGCGTCGTCGACGATGCCGCAGAAGGCCAACCCGATCTCGTCCGAGGCGATCCTCGGGTTCAGCACGTTCGCGGCGACGCTGCTCCCGGCCCTGCACCGGGCGCTCGAAGCCGGTCACGAGCGGGCCGCGGGCGAGTGGCAGGTCGAGTGGCTGGTACTGCCCGAGCTCGCCTGCTCCGCCGCGTCCGCCGTCGCCCTGGCCGCCGAGACCATCCGCGACCTGCGCGTCTTCGCGGACGTCATGCGCGCGAACCTGGACGCCGACGGCGGGCTGGTGCTGGCCGAGGCGTACATGTTCAAGCTGGCGCCGAAACTCGGACGTGAGCACGCCCACGACGTCGTCTACGACGCCGCCCGCGCGGCTCGGCAAAACGGCGAGAAGCTCACCGAGGCGATCGGGAACGCCGCCGCCGCCGATCCGAAGCTCGCCGCCGCGACGAGAACCCCGATCGGCCCCGAGCAGTACCTCGGCGAGACCGACCGGATCTGCGAGGCCGCCCTCACCCGATGGGCGACCGCGAAGGAGAACGCATGAGCACGCTCCTCGACGACCTCCACCAGATGTGGCGGAGCCGCCTGCTGGAGGAGAAGATCCGCGACCTCCGGCTGGCCGGCGAGATCCAGGGCTCGGTCCACCTCTCGATCGGCCAGGAAGCCGGCCCGGTCGGCGCCTGCTCAGTCCTCGGTCCCGACGACGCCCTGTTCGCGACCTACCGCGGTCACAACTGGGCCGTCGCCCGCGGCGTCCCCGTCGAAGGGATCCTGGCCGAGCTCCTCGGTCGGGAAACCGGAGTGAACGGCGGACGCGGCGGATCGGCCTACTTCTCCGACGTGGCGCACGGGTTCCACGGCGAGAACTCGATCGTCGGCGCGGGAGCGCCGCTCGCGGTCGGCGCGGCTCTGGCCGGGAAGTACGACGGGAGCAACCGGGTCGCGCTCACGGTCTTCGGCGACGGCGCGATGAACCAGGGCGCGGTGCACGAGTCGATGAACTTCGCCGCCGCGCTCGACCTGCCGGTGATCTTCGTCTGCGAGAACAACGGCTGGTCGGAGCTCACCCCGATCGACGACATGGTCCGCAACCCCATCCTGGCCGAGCGCGCTCGCGCCTACGGCATGCTCGGCGAACGCATCGACGGCAACGACCCGGCCGTGGTCCGGGACCGGGTCGGCGACGCGATCGAGGCGGCCCGCGAAGGCGGCGGCCCGGCGCTGCTCGAGCTGATGACCCAGCGGCTGGTCGGCCACTACATCGGCGACGCCGAGCAGTACCGGCGCCCGGGCGAACTCGAAGCCGCGAAGGAAAAGGAGCCGATCGCCGTGGCCAAGCGCAAGCTCGCGGCAGCCGGCGTCCCGCAGAACCAGATCGACGACGCCGAAGCCAGAGCGCGCGAAGAGATCGACGCCGCCGCCGCCACAGCACAAGCGGCCCCGCTCGCCGACCCCAGCACGGTCAAGGAGCACCTCTATGCCTAAGTACTCCTTCGCCGAGGCCGCGAACGCCGCACTCCGCCGCGTCCTCGACGAGATCCCCGAGACTCTCCTCTACGGCGAGGACGTCGGCGTGCCCGGCGGTGTCCACGGCGTCTCCAAAGGCCTGCACAAGACGTTCGGCGACCGGGTGTTCGACACCCCGATCAGCGAGTCGGCGATCCTCGGCTCCGCGGTCGGTGCGGCGATGTTCGGCCGCCGGCCGATCGTCGAGATCATGTGGTCGGACTTCTTCCTGGTCGCGCTGGACCAGGTCGTCAACCAGGCGGCGAACGTCCGCTACGTCTCGAACGGGACGATGACCGCGCCGCTGACGATCCGCACCCAGCAGGGCAACTCGCCCGGCGCGGTGGCCCAGCACTCGCAGAACCTCGAGGCGTTCTTCCTGCACACGCCCGGTCTGCGGGTGTGCATGCCGAGCACTCAGCAGGACGCCTACGACCTGCTGCTCGCCGCGGTGCACTGCGACGACCCGACGATCGTCATCGAGAACCGCACGCTGTACCACGGGGCCAAGGCCGAAGTCGAGATCAACGAAGGAGTCCAGCCCATCGGCGGGCTCCGCCGACGCCGGACCGGCGACAAGGCCACCGTCGTCAGCTGGGGCGCGATCACCCACAAGGTGCTCGAGGCCGCAAAAGACGAAGACGTCGATGTCCTCGAGACCGTCTGGCTCAACCCGTTCCCGTGGGACGAGGTGCTCGACTCGGTGCGTCGGACCCGCCGGCTGGCGGTCGTCCACGAGGCGAACCGGACCGGCGGCTTCGGTGCCGAGGTCATCACCCGGGTCGCCGAGGCCGGCATCGAGCTGACCGCCCCGCCGGTCCGGCTGGCCGCTCCCGATCTGCGGCTACCCGCCGCCCCGGTGCTGGCCGCGGCGGTCATCCCGGACACCGCCACGATCGCGGCCGCGATCGCCGACCTGGCGACCCGCGGCTGAGGCCGTTCAAGCAATCGTTTGACCTCCTGTTCAACCCCCTTTGATGGGACCTAGCCGGTCCCGCAGACAGGAAAGGACCCCAGATGCGACGAGGCCTGGGCCTGAAGAGACCAACCACGTTCCTGGCCCTCGCGGCGGCCATCACGCTCGCCGCCGCCGGCTGTGCCAGCAAGCCCGACGACTCCACCAGCAGCGCCTCCGGCAGCGACAAAGGCTCCTGCAAGATCGCGATCGACAACGGTTCCGGCACCGGCTTCCCGTTCCCGAACGCCGGCGCGCAGGGCATCGAGGAGGCCGCCAAGTCCCTCGGCTGCACGATCATCGCGAACCTGGACGGCAAGAACGACGTCCAGACCGAAGCGGCGAACGTGCAGAACATCATCGCGCAGAAGCCCGACGGCGTCGTGATGATCCCGGCGAACGCGGCCGAGGCCGCGAAGTTCGTCGACCAGTTCTCGGCGGCCGGCATCAAGGTCGTCAGCTACCACAGCATCATCGGCGCCGACCGCAAGATCGACGACGTCTACCCGAAGCTGTCCGCGCTGGTCATCGAGAACGAGACCGGGGCCGGTGAGCAGACCGGGCAGGCCATGCTCAAGGCGCTGCCCAACGGCGGGAACGTCGCGGTGATCATCGGCGCGCCCGGCTACGCCGAGAACACGCTGCGGGTCGAGAAGTTCAAGACCGCGACGGCGGGCAAGTTCACGATCGTCGCCGAGCAGCCCGGCGGATGGGTCGCCGACCAGGGCCAGTCGGCCTGCGCCAGCATCCTGAACGCCCACCCCGACCTGGTCGGGATCTACGCGATCTCCGACGACATGGGCGTCGGCTGCCAGAAGGCCGTCGCGGCGGCGAAGTCCAAGGCGCTGGTGTTCGGCGTCGGTGGCTCGAAGCTCGGCGTCGAGGCGATCAAGACCGGCGGCCTGACCGGCACGATCTGCTACAAGCCGGTCGACGGGGGCAAGAAGGCCGCCGAGGAGCTCAAGAAGGCGATCGACGACGAGAACTACGGCACCGCCAAGCTGGTCTTCTACGACACGCCGTCGATCGACAAGTCCAACGTCGCCGACTGCGACCCGCAATGGTGAGCTGAGAACTCATGGGTGAACTATTGGCGGTACACGGAGTCTCCAAGCGGTTCCCGAACGGGACGGTCGCGCTGCGGGACGTCGACCTCACGATTGCTCGTGGCTCGATCCACGGGCTCGTGGGCGCCAACGGCGCGGGCAAGTCCACCCTGTTCAAGATCATCGCCGGCGCTCACGAGCCGAGCGCGGGCGAGTTGATCTGGCAAGGCAGCGCGGTCGACTGGTCGAATCCGGCGGCTCCCCGGGCCGCCGGAGTGGCCACGATGTACCAGCACATCCCGCTGGTACCGACGCTGTCCGTGCTCGAGAACGTGTTCCTCGGCGAGATGTCGGGGCTGTTCCGGCGCGGCCGGCTGATGGCCCGGTACGAGGCGCTCTGCGAGCGCTTCGGCTACCGGCCCGACCCGAACGCGCTCGTCGGCGATCTGCCGATCGGCGAGCGTCAGATGGTGGCGGTCGCGCAGGCGCTGGCCGCCGGCGCGACGCTCATCTGCATGGACGAGCCGACCGCCTCGATGGCCCGGGCCGAGGTCGACCTCCTGTTCCGGGCGGTCCACCGGCTGCGCGAGTCCGAGGGCACCTCGTTCGTCTTCTGCTCCCACTTCCTCGACCAGGTGTTGGAGCTCACCGACGAGGTGTCGGTGCTCCGCGACGGCCGGATGGTGTTCACCGGCCCGACGTCGGAGTTGGACGAGGAGCGGCTGGTCGACCTGATGGTCGGCCGGAAGCTGTCGGCGATGGAGAACGTCCGGATGGCTCCGGTTGCACCGGAGGCGGCGCCGGTCCTCGAGGCGATCAACCTCCGGTCCCCTTCGGGCGTGGACGACGTGAGCCTCACCGTTCGGGCCGGGGAAGTGATCGGGCTGGCGGGCATGCTCGGCTCGGGCCGCTCGGAGATCCTCGAGGCGATCTTCGGCGCCGACAAGCGCTGCGAGGGAACCGTCCGCATCAAGGGCGAGGACGTCGGAAAACGCGTCGACCAGCGGGTGAAGGCCGGTCTCGCCCTGGTGCCGGAAGACCGCAACCGGCAGGGGCTGATCGGCGCCTGGGAGATCTGGCGGAACACGACGCTGCCGGACGTGGCCCAGCTCAGCCTGCGCCGGATCATCCCGGACGCGAACGCCGAGCACGAGCGGGCGGAGAAGGGCGTCGCGGACCTCAAGGTCCGCACGCCGTCGGTCTCGACGCCGGTGAGCGCGCTGTCCGGCGGCAACGCGCAGAAGGTCGTGTTCGCGAAGTGGATGTACGGCGACGCGTGCGCCTACCTGCTCGACGAGCCGACGGTCGGCGTCGACGTCGGGGCGAAGGCCGACATCCTCGAGCTGGTCCGGGGCTTCGCCCGGGCCGGCAACGCGGTGGTGATCGTCAGCTCCGAGTTCGAGGAGCTGCTCGCCGTCGCCCAGCGCATCCTGGTCGTCCGCGGCGGACGCATCGTCGCCGAGCGGAACTCCCAGGACACCGATGAAGCCGAGCTGCTCGCGCTGTCGAGCGGGCTGGGCACCACTGATCTCGGACGGACCGCATGATCACTCTCAAAGACCGGCTCGCGCCGTTCCGCCTCCAGCGCGCCGGCGTCGTCTACGCGTTCGCGCTGATCCTGGTGGTGTTCACCTCGGCCGCGGCCGGCACCGACCGGCCGTTCTACCTGTCGGCGCTGAATAGCGCGAACATCCTGGACCAGACCGCCCAGGTCGGCATCCTCGCCGTGTTCATGACGATCTGCCTGATCAGCGGCAACTTCGACCTGTCGATCGGGGCCACCGGGGCGCTGGCCGCGGGCGTGACGCTGACCGTGATCAACCACGGCTGGGGCCTGGGTACGGCGCTGCTGCTGGGGCTGCTGACCGGCATCGCGATGGGGCTCTTCAACGGCGTGTTCGTGCAGTACGTCGGCGTGAACGCGTTCATCGTCACGCTCGGGACGATGACCGGCATCCGCGGGTTGCTGTTCATCCTCACCGACGGCCGGTCGATCCAGACCACCGACACCGGGCTCGCGAACCTGTTCACCGGTGACTGGCCGGTGAACCTCAAGATCTGGGCCGCGGTCGTCGGGCTGGTCTTCGTCGGGGTCGGCGTGTGGTCGCTCCGCCGGGAGCGCGCCGGTCGGGTCACCGACGGACAGGCGTACTGGTACGTCGGGGCCGGTGCGGTGCTGGCCGTGGTCTCGCTGCTCTTCTTCCCGACGTACTGGGCGCTGTCCAAGCAGGTCTGGATCTTCCTGCTCATCGTGCTGATCGCCTGGGCGGTTCTGAAGTTCACGGTGGTGGGGCGGCGGCTGTACGCGGTGGGCGGCAACGTCGAGGCGGCGCGGCTGTCGGGTATCCGGGTCGCGCGCTACAAGGTCATGCCGTTCGTCCTGAACGGGCTGTTCGCCGCGCTGGTCGGCATCCTCTACGCGTCGCGGTTCTCGGCGATCAACCCGCAGGCGCTGACCGGCATCGAGCTCACCGTGCTCGCGGCCGCGATCCTCGGCGGGACGTCGCTGTTCGGCGGGGCCGGCAACGTGCTCAAGTCGGTGATCGGGGCGCTCATCCTGTTCGTGCTGGCCAACGGCTTCGGCGTGCTGAACCTCGGGGCCAACTACCAGGACCTGATCAAGGGCGTCGTCATCATCGGCGCGGCCACGATCTACGTGCTGGCCGAGAAGCGCGGCGGTCGCAAGAAGCTCACCGCCGCCGATGTCCCGGCCGTCACCGCGCCCGCTGAGGCCTCCGGTGGTCCGGTCGTCACGGCCGATTCGGACGCCGCGGCGCGCGCCGGTTCCGGGTCGGCGCGCTCATGAGCGGCCTGACCGGGCTGTGGCATTTCAGCTTCACGGTGTCGGACCTGGACGCGTCGATCCGGTTCTACCGTGACCTGCTCGGCATGGTGCTGGTGCACGAGCAGCGCCAGGACAACGACTACACGCGCCGGCTGGTCGGCTACCCCGACGCCGACCTCCGGGTCGCGCAGCTGGCCGTGCCGCCGGCGTCGTCGACGAACTCGTCGCACGACCTGGAGCTGGTGCAGTACCTGTCGCCGGCGGCGGCCCCGACCGACCCGGAGCGCAAGCGCGCCGGAGCCGCCCACCTGGCGTTCACGACCGACGACGCAGTGGGTACGTACGAGCGCCTCCGGGCCGCGGGCGTCGAGTTCGTGTCGCCGCCGAACGAGATCACGGCCGGGGTGAATCGGGGTGGGTACACCTGCTATTTCTTCGACCCCGACCGGGTGACGCTGGAACTGGTCCAGCCCCCGAGGCGCTGACGCCCCCGCCCGGCCCGGTTTCGTCCATGCTGGAGCCGGGCGGGGTGGGGGTGCCCCTGTTCAAGCGGTTCGGACGCCGCCGTGCGCCGGAAGATCTCGACGCGCGGATGGTGGCGCGGCGGTGTGCGGTCAGGCCGCGATCCACCTGGTCGTCTGCTAGCGGGTGCGGTTCCGGCTCGCCCGGATGGGGCCCGCGCCCGCGCGCGGCGCTCCGAGCTGGAGAATGACTACGACGTCGACGCTCGCGCGACGGACGTCAGCGCGGCGATCTCGTTGGGCTGCTGCCCCTGCTCACGGGCGGGGCCGCCGATCGGCCGGACCGGCATTTCGTGCTCGGGATGTACGCCGACCTTCCGCGCGAGGCCGGTGGCTCTGCCCTGGGTGCCGCCGCCGACGGGCCCGACTTCGCGCTCGATCTGGTCGTCTCGATGGTCACGACCACCCGGGCGCTGCACCACAGCCGGGCCGGCGGCCCGCCGGCTCCCGCGACACCTGTGCGTCGTGACACCGGACCGCGGAACCGGCCTACCTCGCCGCCGGCGAGACCGCCCCGCCCGGAACCCACCTGGCCGACGAGGCGACCCAGCCGGCGAAGCGGGTGACCGGCCACGTCTGCCGAGCCGGACGACCGGTCCGGTGCCGGCCGCGCGGCCGGTCACGTCCACCTGGGCCGACGACGAGCCGGGGGCCGCGCCCCGTCGACGGCGATCCCCGGGCGGCCACTCTCGACGACGAAACGGGCGGCCGTGCGCATCGTCCCGCCGTTCGGGTCCCGGACCGTGTCGACCACCCGCAATCCCGACCGCAGCGCCTCCGGCCCGACCTCGCACAGGACGTACCCGCGCTGATTGTCGATGTACTTCCAGTGCGGGCTCTCGGCCATGATCGGGTCGAACGTGCGGTGGAACGCCGACTGGTCGGCATCCCCGCCGGAGCTGATCGAGGTCCCGGTGATCTCCGCGCCCACGACCGCATGCTCGGTCGTCAGGTCACAGACGAACGTCGCGTGCCGGTCCCCGGTCAGCACCACGGTGTTGGGCGTCATCCGCTCGAGCAACCGGCGACGCTGCACCCGGTACCCGTCCCAGTTGTCGAAGTCGTAGGACTCCCGCGGCCCGGCCGTCCGGTCGTTCGACGCCCACATCACCTGGTTCAGCAGCAGGTTCCACCGGGTGCCGGACCGCGCCAGCCCGTCGAGCAGCCACTGCTCCTGGGCGGTCCCGGTCATCGTCCGGGCCGGGTCTTCGGCCTCCTCGAGCGTCGACGGGGCGGGCGAGCGGTACTGCCTCGTGTCGAGCACGTGGAACGTCGCCAGCTGCCCGTACGTCAGGCGTCGGTAGACCTGCAGGCCCAGGCCGAGCGGGGGCCGCGTCCGGACCGGCAGGTGCTCGTAGTAGGCCTGGAAGGCCGCGGCCCGGCGGCCCCGGAACCGCGCGTCGCCCGACGGTCCGCCGGCCCAGTCGTCGACGACCTCGTGATCGTCCCAGGTGACGATCCACGGAACGGCCGCGTGGGCCTCGGCCAGCAGCGGGTCGGTCCGGTACTGCGCGTGCCGGTTGCGGTACTCCACCAGCGACCAGGGCTCACCGGACCCCTCGTGCTTCCGGACCGTGTCGTCCCGGGGCGGCGACTCGTAGATGTAGTCCCCGAGGAACGCCACGAACTCGACGTCCTCGTCGACCAGCCCCCGGTACGCGGTGTAATACCCGTCCGCCCACGACTGGCAGGACGCGACCGCGAAGCGCAGGGCCCGCGGGAGCGTGCCGGCGGCCGGCGCGGTCCGTGTCCGGCCGACCGGCGAGGCCTGTCCGCCGACCCGGAAGCGGTAGAAGTACTCCGCGCCCGGCCGCAGGCCTCGAACGTCGACGTGGACGCTGTGGGCCAGCGCGGGCGTGGCGGTCGCCGTCCCCGACCGCACCACGGTCGCGAAGTTCTCGTCGGTCGCGACCTCCCAGCGGACCGGGACGGGCCGGTCCGGCATCCCGCCCCCGTCCAGCGGGCGAGGCGCGAGCCGGGTCCAGAGGACGACGCCGTCCGGCAACGGGTCGCCGGACGCCACGCCGAGCGTGAACAGATGAGAGGGCGGCGAGGAGTCGATCAGTCGGGGAACGAGGAGCCCGAGGCCGGCTGCCCCGGCGGTGGCGAGAAACCCACGCCGGGGCAGCAAATGTCCGAACGACATGCCTCGATAGTCCGGAATCGTCCGTGAACGGAAGTACCTCCGGCAAGCGACGAGAGGGCGGGACTTTCGTTACGAACCCACTCGGAGAACCTCACCCAGCCGCCGCCGACGACGGACCCGCGCTTCAGCGGCCACGATCGCGACCAACGCCCCCAGCAGCACCACCGCCACCGCACCGACCAGCCACCACGGCACCACGGTCGACGGGTCGGCGGCCTGCCCGGTGAGCGTCCGCAGGCCGAGCGGGCCGAACGTCAGCGTCACCAGCAGCAGGCCCAGCAGCGGCCCGCACACCACGGCGACGAGCACCGGCGGCAACAACTCGGCCCCGGCGACCCGGTGCGTGTCGCGGGGCCGGAGCCCGAGCGTGCGGAGCCGGGCCAGCGTCGTCCAGCGTTCCGGCGCGCTGGACGCGGCGCTGAGCGCGAAGCCGAGCAGGCCCAGCACGAGCAGCGTCACCGCCGCCGCCCGTTCCAGCGCGGTCAGCCCGGCGTTGATCGGCGCGCGTTCGCGGTCGGCGAGGACGTCGGCCCGCACGAGCGGCGCGCCTCCGGTCGCGCGGATCGCCTGGGCCGCGCCGGGCCCGTTCACCCACACGGTGTTCGGCGCGTACGGCAGGCCGGCCCGGGCCGCGTCCACCAGGATGACGTCCGGAAGGCCGTCGACCGGGGGCGCGGTGCCGACCGCGGTGATCTCGACCGGGGCGGCCCCGCTGCGGAGGATCTGCAGCGTCACGCCGGGCCGGAGGCTGCCGTCGTCCGACCGGACGAGGGCCGGGATCCGGCCGCCGGTGGCGGTCAGCCGGCCCAGCTCGGGTGCGTCCGGCAGCGGGTTGGAGGCCAGCAGCCGCTCGAACGCGGACGCGTCGACCGCCACCAGGCCCGGCGTGAGCGCGTCGCCACCGGCGATCGCCCGGACGATGCCGGTGACCTGCCCGGTGGCGACCTGGGTGACGCCCGGCGCGGCCGTGATCCGGGCGGCGAGACGCGGGGTCTCCGCGGTGTCGTCGTACGGGACGTCCAGGCGGGCATCGGCCCCGACCGTGCGCCAGGCGCCGTCCTCGGCACCGCGCGCGGTGGTCGTGTCGAGCGTCAGCGCGAACGCGGCGAGCGCGGTCGTGACGGTCAGCACCAGCAGCGGCAACGCGCGGCCGGCGGTCGCGGCGGCCCGGGCGGCGCCGAAGACGACCAGCGGGAGCCGGGAGCGCAGCGCCTGCCGGAGCACCAGCCCGGTGCCGGCCGGCACCACCCGCAGCACCAGCAGCGCGCCGGCGACGATTCCCAGCGCGGGCGCGCTCGCGGGCAGCGCCGCCCCGCCCGCCGCGGTGATCCCGCGCTGGCGCAGCGCGACGACGGCCGCGACCGCCACGGCCACGAACGCGACGTCGACCGTCACCCGACGGAGCTGGGCCGTGCGTTCCTCCCGGCGGCGGGCCGCGCGGTTGGCCGGCGCCCGCCGGTCCCGGGTGGCCCGGGCCGCGGTGAACGTGCCGAACGCCGGCCCGGCCAGCAGCGCGGCCACCACGACGACGAGCGTCCAGGTCAGCGCCGCTCCGCCGGCCACGAGCCAGGAGAGCAGCAGCCCGGCCGCGGCGGCCGGCAGCGTCACCGCGGCCGACTCGATCAGCAGCTCGGCCACGAATCCGGGCAGGGACGCGCCCCGCTGCCGGGCCGCGATCAGGGCCGGGCCCCGGCGGCGGGCCAGCAGGTCGGCCGCGAGCAGCAGCACGAGCACGGCCCCGGCCAGCACGGCGATCACCAGCACCGACGCCTGCGCGTAGGCCGCGTCCACCTGCTGCCGGACCGTGTTCAGCACGCGGTCGAGCTGGGTGTCCCACCGGAGCGACGTGTCCCGCAGGGCCGACGAGCCCGACGACGCCTTCAGCGCGACGACGGTGGCCGCCAGCTGCTGCGCGGACTCCCAGGTGAGCTGGTCCGGGTCGGCCGCGAACCAGACCGTGCGGCTGAACTGGTCGGGCTGCAGCGCGAGCCGTCCGTCCGGAAGGGACTCGTCGGAGAGCAGGCCGCCGAGCCGGACCGTGCCCGGGCCGTCGAGGCCGGGCGTCGGCTTCAGCACCCAGGGGACGAACTCCCAGGCCGGGTCCTGGACGTCCACCGGCCGGAAGACACCGCTGATCAGCACCTTGTAGGGGTTGCGCTGGTTGTCCGCGAGCGGGATGTGGTCGCCGGGGCCGAGCTTCAGGTCGGCGGCCTCGGCCTCGGACAGGCCGACCTGCGCCTCCCACGGCCCGTCGGCGAACGTCGTCTCGGCGCTGCCCGTCACGGTTCCGCGGGGGGCGTGGCCGGACACCCAGGTGACGGCCGGGCCGCCGTGATCGTCGCGCACGTAGTCGAGCTGGAACCGGCGCGGGATCGTGCCCGCGGCGACGTTCAGCGAGATGCTGGTGGCGGTCGTCACCGGTGGGCGCAGCGTCTTGCGCAGGTTCGGGGCGAGCGCGTACTCGGCGCGGTCGAAGAAGCCGGCCATGTCCTTGGCCAGGTCCGCGTTCCGGATGCGTCCCCCGTTCTGGCCGTAGTCGTCGTCCCAGTTCGCGTCCACCGAGACGGTCGCGTCCGAGCCGGCCCGCCGGATCGCGTCCCGGGTGGCGTCGGTGGCGGTCGAGTCCATCAGCGGGGGCACGGCCGCGGCCAGCAGCGTGACGACGAGGACGACGGCCGCGACCAGCGCCAGCGGCCCGCGGTCGGCCCGCGCCCGGCCGAGCACGCTCGGCCAGTGCACGACCGGGAGCCAGCGACCGGCCGGAAGCCGCCGCCCGGCCGGAAGCCGTCGCCCGACCCCGAGCCGGATCATGACGCCACCCGCAGGTGAGCCGCGTCCGCGCGCCGGGCCTGCACGGTGACCACCGCGGCGATCGCCAGCCCGGACCCGGCCACCAGCAACGTGAGCAGCAGCCCCTCGGTGCCCCAGGGCCAGGCCGCCAGCGGTTCCGGCACCGGGGCGGCGCCGGTGTCCGAGCGGATCAGCAACGGCGTGATCACCCAGGTGGCCGCCGCCCCGATCGCCGTGCCCGCGGCCAGCAGCGGCAGCAGCACCGCGGCGTGCTCGCCGAGCAGCGACGCCCGGATCGCCCGGCGCGACATGCCCAGCCCACGCAGCCGGGCCACCTCTAGCGCCCGCAGTTGGACGTCGTACACCACGTACAGCACCACACCCCCGAGCAGCAGCCACACCGACGCGACGACGAGCACGCGCAGCACGGCGGGTAGCGAGGCTCGGAGCGGGCCGCTGGTCAGCCGGGCGGTCTCGCCGGCCCGTGTGGTGACCTCGCCCAGGCCCAGCTTCTCGGTCCGGGCGGCCGCGTCCGCGCGCGGGTGGCCGACCCACCAGGCCGTGACGTGCGGGTCGAACTCGCCCTGGACGGCCAGCGCCCGGGACAGCGCGTCCAGGTCGGCGATCGCGCCGGCGCCCCGGGGCACGGACGGAATCACCGGCACGACCCGGACGACGACCGCGGGCAGCGCGGTCGTCCCGTACGACAGGCTGAACTTCGAGCCCGGGCGGGCGCCGACGTCCCGGGCCCACCGCTCGGAGACCGCGATCGGCACCGGACCGGGGTCCGGGAACGCGGTCGCGACCAGCGTGCGGCTCAGGTCGAGCGGCTCGGCGAACGCGACCGTGGTGCGGAAATGCAGCCGCGAACCCTCGGCGGCCACGCTCGGGTGGAGGATCTGATGCGGCCCGGGCGCGGCCGCCCGGACCGCCCACGGGCCGGAGAACGCCGGCCCGCCGGGCAGCGTCATCGTGACGTCGACGTCGGTGAACGGCTGGGAGTACGACGGGTCGGCGATCGGCAGCGCGACGCTCACCAGCCGCAGCCCGGCGACCTTCGCGCAGCCGGGCACGGGGTGCGGCCGCCCGTCGAGCGGGATCTCCGGTCCGCTGCAGGTGGTGCGCAGGCCGTCGTCGTCCTCGAGCAGGAGACGGGGGGTGACGACGACCGAGCCGCCGCCGGCCGTCCCGGAGATCGTCGGGACGATCGACCGGGGCAGTACCGGGCCGGTGGCCGCGGCCGAGGGCCGCAGCCCCCGCACGACGTCCGGCCAGTCGCCGTCGGTGCGGCCGCGCAGCACGTCACCGGCGCGCCGGGTGTCGAGCGCGACCAGCTGCGGAGCCGGTCCGGAGCCGCCGAGCCACTGACCGACCGAGACGTTGCGCACGGCGACCGGCGTGACCTCTCCGCCGGTGGCGGCGGCGACCGTCGCGCTCTGCCCGGCCACCGGCGGACCGGAGAGCGTGAGCGAGAGGTCGGTGCCGACCGACAGGTCGGCCTGATCGTGCTGGGACGCCGACCAGGTCGCGCCGAACGCGGTGCCGAACGTGGCCGCAGCGCAGGCCAGGCCGATGAGCAGCCCGGCGGCGAACGCCTGCGGCCGGCGGGCGGCCTGGAACGCGGCCAGCGGGAGCACGAGCCCGCGGGCCCGCCCGGCGAGCCGTTCGGCCTGGCGCAGCCCGCGCGGAAGCAGCCGCAGCACGAGCGCGCAGCTGGCGACGAGGATCAGCGCCGGGGCGAGCACGCGGACCACGTCGGCCCGGGAGCCGGCCGCCGCGGGCTGGGCCTGCAGCTGCCACCAGCCGACGGCGGCCAGCGCGCACAGCAGCACGTCGGCCCCGGACCGGGCCAGCAGTTCGCGGCGACCACGGCGGTCCCCGCGCTGGGCCGCCGGTCGCACGGCCAGCGTGATGTGCAGGACGGCGAGGGCCACCGCACCGCCGACGACGGCCAGCACCTGCGCGGTGGTGACGGTCGGCCGGGAGGCCAGCCCACCGTCGGCGAGCGGCGCCAGGTGGGTGAGCGTCGAGTGCAGGGCCGACGAGGCGGGAATCGCGCAGGCGGCCGCCAGGGCCGCCAGCAGCGCGGCCTCGAGTACCGCGACGAACGCGAACTGGCCCGGGCTGACGCCGAGCGCGGCCAGCAGCGCGCCCTCCTCGGACCGGACGCCGATCGCCAGCCGCCCGGCCAGCGCCAGCGCGATCGCGGTGAGCAGCACGCCGATCAGCGCGAACGCGAGCGCCGAGCTGGCGATGAGCTCCTGCTGGCGCCGGGCGTCGAGGATCAGCTGAGGGATCGGCGAGGTGACCCGCTCGAACTCGACCCGGTCGCCGAGCGTCCCGCCGAGCTTGCGGTCGGCGCCGAGCAGCGAGGACGCCAGCCGGTCGAGGTCCGGCCCGGTCGGCGACGACAGATCGGGGACGGCGCTCACCTCGAGCCGGTCCAGTGATCCGCCGCCGGCCAGCAGGTCGTCGAGCGGCACCAGGAACGGGCCGTAGGCGTTGACCTGCTGGGCGTAGATCGCGTCGGCGGGCTTCGGGTCGAAGCCGGTGCCGCTCAGCGGGTCGCGCGCCCAGGCCTCGGTGGGCAGCGGCTGCACCAGGCCGGCGATCGTCAGGTCGACCGGCGGCGCCGGGTCCCGGCCCACCTGCGGGCCGAGGTGGACCCGCTGCCCGACCTGCAGGCCCAGCCGGCGGGCGGTGCTGTCGAAGATGACGGTCTCGCCCGTCCGCGGCCAGCGGCCCGACACCAGCCTGGTCTGCGCCTGCAGGTCTTCGACGCCCGAGAGGTAGACCTCGCTGAGCAGGCTGCGCGATTCGTCGCTCGCGGCCGGGTACCGGTGCATGACCGACGACGCCCGGGTGGCGGTCGTCGTCGTGAACGGCGCGGTCTCGTCCACGAGCAGGGCCCGGGTGTCGGCGGCCACCGACTTCCCGTTCGCCGCCGAGATCTTGACCGTGTAGGCCGTGACGTGCACGTCGTCGCGGTCGGCCCGGGACGCGGCGACCTCC